>SUWT01000133.1 GCA_015061335.1 Lentimicrobiaceae bacterium
GTACTTTCCGAATTGAGTTTTGTTGTCAGCGAACTCTAAATTGATTTGTACATAATCATATTGAGCAAATAAAATCTGAACATTTAAGGTGATGATAATAAATAATAATATCTTTCTCATAAGGTTAAAATTTTCAATTAAACATTATTCCCATTTCTCTCCTCTGATTACCGGCATAAGATTCTGTTGGATGAAGTCGGAATAATTAGAAATACTTTTCTCTCTATTCTTCCAATGTTTATTATTATCCATCAATTTGGAAACACTTATAATTTTGGTGGAGAGAAAGCGTTTCTTTATGATATAGACCTCATAGTCATCACATTCACAACCAAAGTCAGAGCCACAGATATTGACAGTAAGCCCCAATTGATGATTCTTGAAAGCTATAGATGGGTAAGATCTCAACCCGATTGTCATATCTTTCACCGAATAATGTTCGTATATTAAAAAATAAAAATGATTTAAAATAGAACTGACATTTTCTATTTGTAATTCTTTCATGACTTTCTAATGATATAAATTCTTATTGTTTGTTTTCATTTCTCCAAATACCAGATCTTCTTCACTTCCGAACGGATGGTGTCGTTAAATTCAGTAACGAAGACTCCTTGTATTTCGTATTCTCCGTAATCTTCGTTTTTCGTTATTCCTTGTAATTTCTGCTCTGTAGAAATAAAACGATTCATGTAGAAATCATGTTTGAATTTAATTTTACGCCATAACCAAAGTATTCGTTTTTGTGGCAAATCATGTTTATTTAAAATCACAGATTCATAGTATCTATATTCCTTTCCATTTTTCTTAACAACGATATACATTTCTCCATCATTGACACTTTGATTTTTCACATTTTCAGATATACATCCATTCGTATATAATTTTTTGGGGAAGAAACCTATATTTTTAATTTGTGCTGATATTGTAAAAATATCATTTGAAGCATAGATGGTATCTGTTGATAATCTCATATCCAAGAATAAATTCTTGTTTGTTTGAGAGAAACAAACTGATAATGAGAAGATAAATGCTAATGTTAAAAATGTTTACTTCATTATCTTTGTGTTTTTAAAATCTCTTTTATTCATAAAATTCAAATTTATAGGATTCAAAATCTCCAAAAGACTTCTTGATTATTAATGTTTTTCCATTTATGATTATTTCATGCCGATATGATAAATCCAAATCATAAAGATACAATATATTATCTTCTATTTCCCATTCTCCTTTCGACAAAAGCAAATCTTTATATATAAATTGATATGTCCCATCTTCATTGATATTGATTGAACTTCTGCCTCCATTGTTATTGTAAGTACCACAATAAAAAGTGTTACTTAGAGATAAATTTTCAAAGTCTTCAATAATTCGTCTCTTCCTTTCAAGATGCATAGGATCATATTTATACAAATACTCTTCATCTGGATGTATATAGCGAGATTCCATCTCATTACCTTTCATGAATGAAAAAGATTCTTTAGGCGAGAGTCTGTTCTCCTTAATCTTAAATGACATCTCAAAACCTTCGTCGTCATATAAAAGTAAATTATTATTATGACGCTCATATCTTCCTCGAGACAAAAACATTATATAAATCATTTCCGAACTTTCAAAACTCTCAACACTTATAGTGTAATTGTTATTCTTATCCAAGCATATTTTGCAATTCTTGTCTTGAAATTCAATGCCATAATTGCTAAGTTGATGCTCCTTGCAACTGCTGACAAACATGATGCATAATAATATGTAGAATATTTTTCTCATAAGGTTAAAATTAAAGATAAGATATTCCATTTCATTACAAACTTAGCAAATATCATTGCTATTACAAACATGACTATAGGGAAATATGGTTTTGTTTTATTTTTATAATAACAGATTAACATCGGAAAAAACAATATCATATTCATTATCAGGTATCCATCCATTCCCCAGTCTTTGTAATTACGATCGAACCATTTATGAACTTTGTATAATCTTTCCGGGATATAATCCGTGTATTCCCATTCCGCTACACCGTTTGTTATTTCATTTGTATGGATATCGTATTGAGGACATTCCAAATCGTCAGGCACCAACGACCATACCATATCCGCATAACCCAAATCATGGTAATAGAATGACACAACCTGCTTGACGAACCCCCAAACCAAAATAACTGAATACGCCATGATTAGAATTTTATAGACGTTTATTTTCATAGATATAATTATTTATTTGGTAATATACGTATAACGAGGGATGTATAATCTTGCGGCATCAAACAAATCTTTCCAATCAGCATAAGCTCCTATTTTTTTAAAATGTAAAGCATCAAACCATCCTCCTTTTACACTTTGTCCCACAGCACTATATAATTTTGTGTATATTGTTGAATTTAAATTCCTGTAATGATGAACATATCCTCCCTCTGACACAGAAACAGACATGCCATCTACTATTTTATATACTTTATCTGAATGCAATTCGGTCGCAATACCATCGACTGGCTTATTTATGTATTTGTTTGGTAATACGACATCTTTTATTCCAACTTTCGAACCTTCTTCTAACTTATAATAAACAACATTATTGCTTCTATTTACCACATAAGCATCATCAGGAATAATATAGCTATCACATATCACATAATTATCAGTAGATGCCAGAAGTGCGGGTTCTAAATCATATTGAATATAGCTTCCAGTAAAAAAATCACGTTCATGTGAAATGGCATCAATTCCTCCGGCAACACCACCAATAATCGCTCCAGTACCGAGTCCTATTGCACCATCTATTGTTCCATTATATAGACTTCTGCCGAAACTATCTCCCGCAACTAATGAATTTCCTGCTCCAGTGATAAAGCCACCAGTGAAGCCAGAAGCGCCTCCTATTGCTGCACCTGCAACAAATCCAGTTGCGGAAGCAGTAGATGCTCCTGTAAACCCTGCGGCGAATCCTCCACCAGCAATCGCAGAACTCACTCCTGTACCAACACCTGCTCCCAAACCACCTGCAACCGCACCTATCGCAAAATATGAAACATAGTCTTGCCATCCATCACAATTATTCCAGTTAAGCGCCAAGTTTGTGATTCCTCCTAATACCGCTCCAATTGCAAGATGCCAAGCTTCTCCGTTCGGGTCGGTGTATTTCAAAGGGTTGTTGAGACAATATGCGTATCTGTTGAAGCTCTGTGAGTTGTCGGGTGCCTGTATGTAGTTGTCGGGAGAAAGGAACATGGAAGTGTAAGGGTCGTACATCCTGCCGTTCATGTTTATGAGACCGAAGTCGTAATGATGTTCATGTCCGGTAAAGCCTCGGTCAAACATCGGCTTATCAACTGAGATGCCATTGCCGTTTGTTATGCTTACATCTCCCCATGCATCGAAATAACATCTCTGCAAGACATTACTGTTTTTATCTGTAATGAGGCTCCAGCTGCCGAGATGGTCGGTGTGTACATAATAAACCGTCTCGACTCCAGCTGATT
>SUWT01000134.1 GCA_015061335.1 Lentimicrobiaceae bacterium
AAGCTCTTCTACCATACATGGCCAAAGGATGAAAAGCATTATTACGAAGTGGATTTTCTCCTTTCAAGAGGAGCGAAACTCTGCCCGGTTGAAGTCAAGTCATCAGGATATAAGGCTCATGCATCTCTGGATGCATTTAGTGCGAAGTACTCCAACCGAATAAAGGATAGATATCTGATCTATACTAAGGACTTTGTCCGCGAAGAGGAAACCCTCTATGTTCCTGCCTATATGACGCCTCTCTTGTAGAAAGAATTGAACTATGGCACGCAAAGACTACCCTTGGCATCCTTCTGATATAAAACGAGTGAATAGTACATTAACGATGCTATTTAGGCTTTTATTGATGGGTGTTCAATGTGTAGTTTGGGCCGTTGTTACTTTAAGTGAAGTACTTGGCTCAAAAAAAGCATTGCATAAGAAAGAAGAAATAATCACGCCGTCAAAAAATAGGAGATGGCTAATTCTTGCAAATGATGCAGAATGTGATTATGACAGAGCGTTCTCTGAGCACGGTTATGTGTATATCAATGCTAAAAACAGACGAATAAACGTGGGAGATACGATATATCTTTATATGACAAATGAGAAACGTGTAAGATATGACACAATGGTTGTGGCTGTTAATGTAAAAAGGCAAGATAATAACTATTGGAATATTTCTCCTCCGAAGGGGGCAACTTGTAAGTTAGAAATGATAGGTGAATATAAAGGCAAGGCATTATCGCTATCAAAGTTGAAAAAGAATGGGTTTAATGGAGAGAGAACAATAAAACTTCCTATCTGTAATAATATGATGTTATTGGATTATATTGAAGATGAATTTGATAATATGTATTATAGCAGTTAACCAAATTTAACCTAAAAGAATAAGAGTAGAATGGTAGAGCGCCTTTCTCTTAACAAATAATTAGGACAGAATGAATATAAGACAAAATGGACATTGACTATATTGCCAATGTCCATTTTCCATTATCAATTTGAAACTTCAAATACTTAATAATATTCATACCCAAAATCGATTTATCATTATCTTTTGTGGATGTCGCAAGAACGTTCTTAAATGTAACATCGAGTGCGGGTATGTGAATATCCGCACGATATTGGTTTCTCACCAAATCCTGAATGTCCTTTCCGTCATCGTTTACTCCAATTATCGGAATTTGAGATTCAAAGACAGTTCCATCGGGTATAAATGTTTCGTCAATGCAAGTTAAGGATGCTCCTGTGTCAATTAGTGCGTTGCATGTATTCGTTTGTCCGTTTACCGTAATTTCAATAGGAATGTATATTCTTGAAGAGCGTACTTCATTCGTTATATCAATTTCTTTTCCCATGTCGCTTATCTTAAAAGTTCAGTTTCACCGTAAAATACGGCATCACAGAATTGGTGAATACATCCGTTTTGAACACAAAAGGATATAGACTCTTTTACTTCCGTTGTCTTAAATACACCTTGTACTTTAAACGATACTTTATCAATAGCGAGAATGGACTTACCGAATTCAGCATATAGTTCTGGCTGTCTATTTCGGTACCATTGACTATATTTAGTTGCTGAAACCTCAGTAATAATTATCTTTTTCATATTCGATGTTTTTGCAATAATAATAAAATTATATCAATAATCCTTTGTTTTGGTAGGTATTTTACTCCAATACCCACCCGTATCTGCTTTTAACGAATCTGAAATTCGTTTGCTCCATTCAGAACCATCTGATGCCTTCCCTCTCGGATGTGTAGCATTATAGGACTTTAAACTGTTTGAAATTTTCTGTGCTGTCTCAGGCGATACACTCCTGTCTCTACGCTTGTACTGTTGGTTACCTGTTGTGGTGACTGTCTTAGTCGTCTTAATTACGTCATTATTCATATAAAAATCAATTTATATATAATTATCACGATGTCAGGAAAACTACCCATTCTAAGTCTATTAGGTTGCATATTTTTCAGGCAAAATTTCATGGTAAAAATTTTTTGACATCGACATTTTTAGAACGAAAGGGGGTGCCTGAGAAAACTTCGAAATTTTGGATAAAATTATCATGTCAAACAGTAGGTAGTCTAATAAACCTAAGTAGGAGTCCCATGAAATAAGGCGGGTTACGGAGTTAACCTAACAAAAAAAGGGATAGGGAGGGGGAAATCATCGTAAGCAACAGTCTTCATGCGAGGTTTTGACTATTTTTCAAATTGAATTATTTGTCAAAAAATAGAAAATTAAATATGCTCTAACTGATTAAAATTAAATGTGATAGATTGTGTTGAAATGACAAGACAGCACGTAATATATGTGCACGGAAAATTTCTGTACGAACCCTCGCTTTTCTCTCTCAATGGTGTATTTTCATTGTCTTTTTTACAGAATTATCGTAATTTTGATACAAATAACGGGGTGTTATGAATGCATATAAAACTTTATTTACAGAACTTGATAGGTGTGATTATTTGGTAGATTACCAATATGCAGGTGATTTGTCGGATTATTTATATAATGGTGTAACCTATGAAGAATCCACAGAGGTATATTCCCAAAAGTTGGAGAAGATGTATGTTGATTTTCTTTCAGAATGGGGAGAATTGTCAGATGCTGCAAGGTGTGCAGCAAAAGGCATGATGGAACTGATAGTCTAAAACGTTATCTGAATGGTGATTTCTTCTTTGATGTTCCTTCGTCTGAGACAGTGGATGCGATGAAAAATGATAAAGGTGTTCCTCACCAATCGGTGAAAATGGCAAAATTTGTTCATGATATGGCAGCACAGCAAAAGTTCTACCTTCAAAGGATTGCTGAATTTATGGGGATGGAATTAGTGAAAGAAGATACGCCTCTTAAACCTGTTGACATGTTGGATGATGATACAGATTTGAGGAATGTGCCTTCTATTGAAACTGAGGAAGAGTTGAATGTTGTGGAGAAATCAGATATACCTGTATGTGAAAAAGATTGGGTTACATATAGGGAATTGATACAGATGTTTGATTTTCGTGGGGTCAAGAGCGCAAAGGATGCTTCTTGGAGGAAGAAAAATGGTTTTGATAAATGTGTTAGTCAGACAGGAAAGGGTACTGCTGTGAAATTTGTTGTATCAAAGGTTAAGGAGTGGTTGGATAATGGTGGAGGAGTGAAGAAGAAATAACCTTAGAGAAAATTGTTATTCATTTTGTTATTCATCTGAAAAGAAAAAACCACTTGCGAATTTCTTCGTAAGTGGTTGATTTTCAATTAGTAGCGGGGCGCAGGATTGAACTGCGGACCTCATGATTATGAATCTCTCCCGGGAGGAATTTGTGAAAGTTGTCTTAATAATATATTGCTGTAAATCAATTATTTAATATCTTTATGGAAAATTTGAAAACTCGTGAAAACGAGTAAATAAATAATTTCAAGTTCCCTTAAAGTTCCCCTGTGGGTTCCGTAAAAAGTGG
>SUWT01000135.1 GCA_015061335.1 Lentimicrobiaceae bacterium
CAAGCTGACGCTTTCATCGCTAAGAATTCAAACGGCATAAGTGTTGAAATAAAAGGCGTTACCGGTCGTTATTTAGGACGCCAAATACGTGCTGTCAGTGAATAATAAATATTTGTTTGTTATACCGTGACTATTTATATAAAACGAAATCCGCGAGAATTCAATTTCCCGCGGATTTCTTAATTTTCAATTTTCAACTTTCAACTTTCAATTACCCAACGTGGATGTTGTCGTTAACAACTTTCATGATTTTTTCTGTGTCGTTGCCGAGTTCAGCGCGGAGGTTAGCGTCGTTGAAGTTCTTGAGATATTTAATCATATAATCGACGATATTATCTGAGAACACGCCTTTTGAGGTATAGATCTCGCGGTCTTTTTCGAGTTCTTCAGCAGCTCTGTAGCATGAGTCCGGAAGTTGTTCGAGAGCGTCTTGAACAGCTTTGTTCTTGTCGTCATGGATATTGACACCGAGACCTACGTATGTTCTTTCTGCTACTTCCAAAGCTTCTGGTGATTCCAAACCGTAACGTGCTGCTGCGCATAATGCTGCCATCAAGAGATAGATGTCGGCACTGGCGTCTGAAGCGCGCCATTCGAATGTTTGCTTGTCGCTGAAGTCTTTTGTTGAAGGTGTTTCGAGAGGGTTGCAGTTAGCGAGCATGTCTTTGCCGTTGTTGATCCAGCCGAGAGGAACTCTGACCAATGCGCTTCTGTTTGAGAATGACCAGCACAATGATGTCGGAGCTTCTTGATGAGGAACGAGACGTAAGAATGCCAATGGATTAGGATTACCGAATGCTGGGAGTGAAGTACCTGCCATCATATAACCTGCGATAGCTTTCTTGCAAACGTCTGTCAATTCACCGTTTTCAATCATGACAGATTTACCGTCTTTAGTGAACTTGCAGTGTACGTGCATACCAGAACCTGCTTTACCGACAGTAATCTTAGGAGCGAATGTCAATGTTACGCCATATTCGTAAGCGAGTTGACGCATGATCCATTTAGCGATGACTAATTGGTCGGCTGCGTCTTCGATATTTGTAGGTAAGAATTCGATTTCGTTTTGTTCGTAGATTTTACCGTCTAAAGTGAAGTTACCTACTTCTGAGTGACCGTATTTAATCATGCCGCCAGCTTGAGCGATGAGACGCATTGCTTCAACGCGATAGTCGGTGAACTTGTTGAAAGGACGGCTTTCGTGATAACCTTTTTGATCTGGAACTGGATAGATTTCCTCGTCGTCGGCGATGATATAATATTCGAGTTCGCCCATTGTTTCCATTTGCAAACCTGTTGATTCTTGGAATGCTCTGTGAGCCTTGCGGAGTATGTATTCTGGTGAGCTTTCAAATGGATTGCCTTCACGATCGTAGAATGAACAAAGAATATCTACTGTTGGGATTTCTGAGAACGGATTGCGGAATGCTGTTCTGAATTTAGGAACGACATAAAGGTCGCTCTTACCTGCTTCGATGAATGGGAAGAGGCTTGAACCATCAACGCGTTCACCTGCTGAGAGTATGTTTTCTAAGTGATCAACACTTTGAATGACAAAGTTCAAGGTCTTTAATTTGCCATCCCATCCGCAATAGTGGAAGTTGATAAATTCTACTCCGTTATCTTCGCAGTAGCGAATGATGTCTTGTTTTGTAAATTCGCGAGCTGGTTTCTGTAAGTATTGTACCAGCGAATTAGGATTCATCTGAATGTTTGTATTCATATCTTTTCTTTATAAATATTTAAAATATCAATTCATTTTTTATGCGTACAAACTTAATAAAATAAGTTGTATTAGGCACCAGTTTTAAAATTTATTTTTTTAATATGTTAAAATATGTATCGAGAAGATTTTGTGCAGCTATGTAAGCACTTACTCTTTTCTCTTTGACGTCACTTTCGGTAAGACTTATCATATCATTTATCAGAGTATTATGATAAAAATCATTTTTCAAAGCCTGATCTATACTATCATACATCATTTGTACATCTTGTTTAGCCCTTTTTTCAGCAAGAAAACCTGATTTCCTTATATTTTCTACATGTTCTTCAACCATTTTCCACACTTCCGGTACATTATGATGAGTTAATGCTGAACATGTCATTACATTTACAGGCTGAGCTGATTCTGCCATAGGGAACAGATGTACTGCATTTTTGACTTCTGCCATAGCTCGATTGGCTCTTTGTATATTATCTCCGTCAGCTTTATTTACTACGATTCCATCGGCCATTTCCATTATACCACGTTTTATTCCTTGCAATTCGTCACCGGCTCCACCTATTAATATCAACAGGAAGAAATCTACCATGGAATACACTGCGATCTCAGATTGTCCTACGCCTACCGTTTCCACGAAAATGGTATCGAATCCGGCAGCTTCGCATAATATTATGGCTTCTCGTGTCTTACGTGCTACACCTCCTAACGTTCCGGCAGATGCTGAAGGACGAATATAGACGTTGGCTTGTTGTGACAACTCTTCCATTCTTGTTTTGTCGCCCAAAATACTGCCTTTTGAACGCTGACTGCTAGGGTCTATAGCTAAAACGGCAAGTTTCTTTCCTTGATGGGATAACTCCATGCCGAGAGCTTCTATAAAAGTACTCTTTCCAGCTCCAGGAACACCTGTAATACCAAGACGTATTGCCTTTCCTGAATGAGGCAGACAGGCTGCTATAATATCTTGTGCCATTTTCTGATGCTCTTTTAAAGAACTCTCTACCAATGTTATAGCCTTACTTAAAATGACAATATCTCCTCTAAGAATTCCATCGACATACTCTTCTAAAGTCAAAAGTTTCTGCCGCTTAGCCATCATACGTTCCAAAGCCTTAGGGTTGACCTGAATAGGCTGCTCAGAAGGCGCTGTCACCTGAAGTGCTGACTCCCACTCGTGCTTCTGATTTTCAAAATGTTCTTGTCTTTCCATAATCCGCAAAGATAGCATTTTTTACTAAATATATAGTATTCAACTAAAATGAATAAAAGGAGTTAGCTGTCAGCCGTCAGTGTTCAGCAGAATCTCTTGTAGAGGCACACGGACGAGTGTCTGAAAACAGATAACCATCCTGCAAATGTTCCGTTAGATGAACTTCCGGAAGGTTTCCCTGAAGATCTTTGGATCGATTTGGTTACTGAACAACCAGAGGGTTATGTGGTTGATGAGAAGAGAGTCGATGCAGATGATGACTCCGTTGAGATAAATGTTTCTTCATATAATAGCGGTGTCTATCTCATGAAGATAACTCTCAATAACGGTCAGACATTTACCGAAAAGGTAGTGGTGAGGTAGAATGTTGAATATTATTGAGGCCGTCTAACAACAAAAGTTAGGCGGTTTCTTTTTTTTACAAAAAATCACAATAGGGGGAGATGGATTCTAACGAGATTGTTTTTCGAAGACCTAAGACATGTTAAAG
>SUWT01000003.1 GCA_015061335.1 Lentimicrobiaceae bacterium
TAGGCGTATCAGTATTCGCTAAAACACCCATTCGAGAGTTGCTCGCAAAAGACCAACCAACAATCGAAAATCAAAATGTCAAAGAACTAAAATTATTTTAATAAAAATTTATTGCATCAGTAGTAATAAATAATAATGAATCAAGAGAAAGAATTATATAGTCATGATGGTTTAGAACTGCTAGACGAAGAGAAGACATTATTGTTGCTCAATGATGACGTCAATACATTTGATTATGTTATTGAAGTATTAATGAAAGTTTGTAAACATACATTAGAACAAGCAGAAACCTGTGCGCTAATAACACACTATAAGGGTAAATGTGCTGTAAAATCTGGTACTTACGAAGAGTTGGAGCCGTACTATATTAGTTTGTTAAACCATCATTTATATGCCAAGATTCAATAGTTATGCATACATATACAGATAGTGAATTAAAAAAAATAGATGCTTCTTATAAGTCTTTTATTGAATCTATTTCTCATGTTATGGATTCAGAGCAGATTGGATTTATCGACAAGGCATATCATTTGGCGCTGAAGTCGTTTGATGGTAGGAGGACCATCTCTGGTAAATTGTATGTTTTGTCTTTAATAGAGATGGCTGCGATTGCTGCAAATGAGATCGGTTTGCGTAGTAAAACTATTGTCGGTATTTTCTTACAAGACGTAATTCATAATCAGACTATCGATCTGGATTATATAAAAGAGAATTTTGGTGAAAGAATAGCACTGATTATTGAGGGGTACGAAAAAATATCTAATGTTCAAACTAATAAATTATCATTTCAATCAGAGCAGTTTAGAAGATTATATCTTTCGTTAATTGATGATATTCGTGTTCTTCTGATTAAGATAATACATCGTATTTATGATATGCGTCATAAGGAAGATGTTGATAGTAAGCAATTTGTTATTTATCTCAGGGAAGTGAAGTATCTTTATATTCCTATTCTTCATCGTCTCGGCATGTATGAGGTTAAGAAGGAATTAGAGGAGAAGCTGATGATTTATGAAAATCCTGAAGAATTTGAGGAGATAAAGAATAAGATTAGAGTTACAGCAGCTGAGCAAGAGAAACTGATGGAAGATTTTTTGGCTCCTATACGGCAGGCTTTATCTGATGAACATATTGAAGCTCAAATTAAATGGCGTACAAAATCGATTCCATCTATATACGAAAAAATGAAATCGAACAATCTTCCTTTTGAGCAGATCTTTGATATCTTCGCAGTTCGTATTATCATAAAAAATTGTAAGAGAAATGAAGAGAAGACAGATTGCTGGCGTGTTTATTCTCTGGTAACTAATATCTATCAACCTAATCCAAAACGTTTAAGAGATTGGATAACTACACCTAAAGTGTCTGGTTATGAATCTCTTCATACTACAGTAAAGGCAGGTAATAAATGGATTGAGGTGCAAATCCGAACAGAGAGAATGGACGAAATTGCAGAAAAAGGTAGTGCTGCGCATTGGCAATATAAGGGTAAGGACAAGAAACAGACTACAGATGAATGGTTGAACCAGATCAGAGAAATTCTTGAAACACCGAACTTTGGAAATAATGACGA
Source organism: Lentimicrobiaceae bacterium (assembly GCA_015061335.1). GTDB lineage: Bacteria > Bacteroidota > Bacteroidia > Bacteroidales > F082 > Limimorpha. The sequence continues at coordinate 1,574 of SUWT01000003.1, forward strand.
AGGACTAGCTAAAAGTTGCAAGTCGGATAAGATATACGTCTTTACTCCTAATGGTGATTTGAAACAACTTCCGATAGGTGCAACTGTCCTGGATTTTGCTTTTGATATTCATACTCAGCTTGGATGCCATTGTTCTGGTGCTAATGTGAATGGAAAAATACAATCTATTAAGTATCAACTTAATAGCGGAGATAGAGTAGAGGTTATTATTAATAAAAAACAGGTTCCTAAGCCTGATTGGCTTTCTATTGTAACAACAGATAAAGCAAAAAATAGGATAAAACGTTATCTTAAAGATCTTGAGATGAAGGAAGCAGAGCTGGGAAGTGCATTGTTTTTTAGAAGACTTAAGAATTGGAAAATACCATATACGGAAAAGTTGCTAAATGAAATCTTAAAGAATTATAATCTGTCATCAGGAATAGAATTGTATCATCTTATTGCAACTGAGGAGATAGATATAAGTGATTTAAAAGATTTTATATTTTCACTGGCAGATAGTAATGATAGTAAATCTGCGAAGGTTGAAGATGAACGCAATAAAGATAAACCTAATGATCTTAAAACCAAAGAATTATCCTTAAGTCTGGGTGCAGATGTTAACGATTTGGCTTATAAGATCGCAAAATGCTGTAATCCACATCCCGGTGATGAGATGTATGGATTTATTACAATATCAGGAGGGGTTACACTACATAGAGCTGATTGTAATAATCTTAAATCATTGAGAAAGAATTATCCATATAGGATAATTGATGTAAGGTGGTCTAATGAGGATTCTGTTACTACAAATGTTACAATAAAGATTATTGGTAATAATGAACTCGGCTTGTTGAGCTCTATTTCAAGTTCAATCAATGAAATGAGAATCAATATCCTAAATGCTAATTTTGTGACGGAAAACAACAAATTCACTGGTGAATTGGTGTTGCAAATGCACAAAACCATCAATATGGAACAATTGATAAGGAAGATAAAGTCTCAAAAAGGAATTATAGATGTACATCAAGTAAAATAGTATTACTCTTCTGTCATGATTGAGATGATTTCTTTATCTGTTTCTCTCATTCCTTCACTGGCTAAGCGACCGATATTTCTTATGGTTTTCTCAATGTTGTTACCTATGAGACCATCTCCAGGGCAGAAATTCTTGTTGTTTTTACTCATCAAATAACCTGTGATACCTGAATCGACAGCTGTTGCTATCTTTGCTGCACAAGATGCTTTGGCTCCATCGCAGATTACACCAGAAGTGATTGATAATGAATTTGATAATGTATTAGAAATGGTTTCTAGGTTTTCGCCTAAAAGGTATGCGATTCCGCAGCCTGCAGCGCATCCTGCACTGATAGCTCCGCAGTAAGCAGAAAGACGACCTATTGTGGTCTTTTGATGTATGGCTGTTAAATTGGATACTATTAATGCTCTATACAAACGCTCATCGTCAATATTATATTCTTTTGCATAGGCTAAGACAGGCATAGATGCTGTGATACCTTGATTTCCACTTCCGGAATTAATAATAACTGGTAGTTCGCAGCCATTCATTCTTGCGTCGGAACCTGCTGCAGCCCATGCTCTAGCCTTAATTTTAACATCATTACCATAATTATTGATCAAGAGACTTCCGATGTTTGCACCCCAATCATTTCTCAGTCCTTCATCAGAGATGGCTTTGTTGTAATCGAGTTGACGTTTAAGGATGTCTTTAATATCTTGAATATCAACACTATTAGCAAAATCGTATATGCCTTCCATACTTAAGATGCTCCTATCGGTAAGCTCTTTTGATGGTTTGGCAATTGAATTGCTTTCAAATAAGACTTTTTCATCTCTTTGAATATGGACTATATTAGTGTGAAATCCTGATATTCTTACTGATGCAGAATGTTCTCCTTTATATAATTTTACGGTTACATCAAGTTGCTCCTGACAATTTATATGTTTGATTGTCATGGGTATTTCTTCTAAAAATCTTTCTGTTGCTTTCTTTTCCTCTTCACTGACATTGGCTATAACCTCTAGTTCTTTGTCGGGATTACCACCTACTATTCCTATTGCAACGGAGGCTTTTAAACCTTTCATGCCGTTTGTGTTAGGTACGATGACACTTTTAACATTTTTGATGATATTACCGCTCGCTAATATTTCAACCTTATCAGGCATTTCTCCTAATATATTCTTGGCTTTTGCGGCTGCATAAGCGAGGCAAATAGGCTCTGTACAGCCCATGGCTGGAACAAGTTCTTCTTTTAAAATGTTGATATACAGATTATAACGACAATCAGATTTATTCATAATATGAAGGATTTATTGTTTGCAAATATACGTTTTTTTATTGGTAATTAATAAATTAATCGCCTTTTGTTATTTCCATTGATTCAATTTCAATATTGCCATTTTCTGGAGTAATCTCAATCCATGTGTTATCTTCGCTAAACCACTTATACTGAGCACCAATTCTTATTATATAATCGTTGGTTTTTTGATTGTTTGGAACTCTTATCATGAGGCTGCCGCTTTTACCATTTTCGCTACCATAGGAAATAAATACGTTAAAACTTGTGTATGATATGTTTTTGGCTTTTATTGTAATATAGTTACCTCTACGGGCAGTAACTTCTATAGGATTGAATGTCACTCGTTTAGATGTGTTTGATGTGATTTTTGTCTTTTTATCTATTAGAGTCTCAATTTTGTTTACTTTTAACATTTCGCTTATTTGAGCAAGCATCTCCAATGGATATGTTTCTCCAGACTCTAATTCAGATGCTTGTGTGTAATACTCAATTGCTTTATCATAATTTTTTGCTGAATATTCAATGTCGCCGCTTGATACGAGTCTTTTATACTCTGTCGATATTGCTGCAATTCTAGATTCTTTGAGTTTTTGGGCTTTGTCGAGACCTAGTGAAGCTGCAGCGTCATTGGGCTTGATTGTCAGAGCTCTCTCGTAATCTTTAATGGCATCATCATAATTCTCTTCATTAAGATTTACCTCGGCAGAAACCATTGCGGACTGATATTGTTTCTCAATCTCCTGTTTCTCTAATGCCAATTGAACCTCTATCTCATCAATACGTTTCTGTGTATTGTTGATTTTTTCTGTAATAGTTAAATTGTCTGGCATCAGTAATTTAGCTCTATTATAAGAATCTAGAGCTTTTCGATAATCTTCATTATTATATGCGTTGTCACCGTCATTTACTAATGATGCGAACTGGAGATTCAATTCTTCTTCTTGTTTCTTTTGATTTATCAGCTTGTTGATGTGTTCAATTTTTTGTATTGAAAATTCGTCTCCAGGTTTAAGTGTAAGAGCTTCTTGGTATTTGGATATAGCTGAATCCCAGTTGTTTGCATTTTCATATGATTTTGCCTCTTCTATGATTGCGAGATAGTTTTGCATGGCAAGATACTCTTCACTTTTCAGTGTTTCATTAATTCTGGCAATCATATCTGTTGAATATGCATCATCAGGTATAATGTTTAACGCTTCATTATAAGCTACAATAGCTTCATTATATGATTTTTCTAAATAAAGACTATCAGCAATATGGATTTTGGAATTGTATTGTTCTGTGATATTTTTTTTGTTCGTTAATTCTGTTATTAACAGATTTAACTCAGTCTCATCTGGGAAAATTTCCAGTGCTCTTTGGTATTTTTCTATGGCTTCAGCATATTTTTTTCTTAAAGTGAATTCTTGTGCTTCACGTTTAAGTTGTTCAAAAATAGCAGTTTGCATATCAAGTTCTTCTTTCTTGGCTTTCGCTTCTTTGTACTTTGATTGTACCTCTATGTTATTAGGATATAGTTCTAAAGCAGATTTGTATTGTAATGTGGCTTCTGCATATTTCTCTTGTGACATGAAATTATCGGCAATAGAAACTATCTCGTTGAAATTATTGATTCTTTCTCTTTCGTCATTAATTATTTTAGTGATAGTTTCTATTTGATTTTTTGTGTAATTGTCTTGAGGAAAGATTTTAATAGCCTCATTATATGCGGTTAAAGCTTTTTCGTAATCAGAGTTGTTATAAAAAGAATCAGCTTCGTCTAGATATTGGAAAAATACCTCTTCTTTTTCGCTTTGTTCTCTGATCTTCTGAAGAGTTCTGTCTAATTTTGCTTTTGCGGTTGCATCGTTGGTTTTTATTCTTAAAGCTTCTTGGTAATAAGCTTTGGCTTTAATATATTCTTGATTATTATATTCTTTGTCACCCAGTTCCATCATTGATTGATATGTAGGTTCAGTGCTTTGAGCTGATAATTCGTTGTTGAATGATAATATGCTAATTACCAATGCTATTATAAATATTATTCTTTTATACATGTTGGATTTTATTATATGATTTTTATACTAATATTCCGTCTTTCATTATTAATGTACGATCTGCCATCTCTGCTAATTGAGGATTATGTGTGACAATTACAAAGGTCTGTCCTAGTTTGTCTCTTAGATTGAAAAACATTTGATGTAATTCTTTCGCATTATTTGAATCAAGATTTCCTGATGGTTCATCAGCTAATATTACGGAAGGATTGTTGATTAAAGCTCTAGCTACCGCAATACGTTGTTGTTCTCCGCCTGATAACATAGAAGGCTTATGATCTTTACGATCTTTAAGGTTCATGTAATCAAGTAGTTCTATTGCTTTGTCGTGTGCATCTGCCTGTTTTGTGCCAGCTATGAGTGCAGGGATACAAATATTTTCTAATGCAGTAAATTCCGGTAATAGATGATGAAATTGGAAGACAAAACCAATATTTTTGTTCCTAAATGCAGCTAATTCATTCTGATTTAATTTACTTACTTCTTGATTATCAATGATAAGTTTTCCTTTTTCGGCTTTTTCTAATGTTCCCAGGATTTGAAGCAGGGTGGATTTTCCAGCGCCAGAAGCTCCCATTATACATACGATTTCTCCTTTATCTATTTTAATATCAACACCTTTTAAAACCTGTAGGTTCCCAAATGATTTATATATATTATTAGCTTCTATCATCAGCATTTTTTTTGCAAATTTAATAAAAATCTTGGATATTTGCTATATAATGATGTGTTTTTATTATAAATGAAAAAGGAGGTGTTAGCCTCCTTGCATTATAATCGTCAAATTCAATTAATGGTTTAAATTTAAAAACTCATTTATCTGTTTTTCTGTAATTTAGCCCTTGTAAAAGGTTTATTTCTATCAAATAAATATCGGTATGTGATATGTGTTTTATATATTTCTGCGCCTGCACTTTCTGCAATCTTCATCATAGGTGGGTTGAAATCACCTATCCAGTTGAGTTGTAGATCTTTGTATTTAAATCTTCTCTTTTTGTGTTGTGACTCTAAAGAACATACCAAACCAGCTTCCAAACCTTTACCTCTATATTCAGGAATTATACCGAATACTAAGGAAATTGCTCTGTTGCATACTTTTGTGACTTTAATTCTCCAAAGAACTCTTAATTTGTTGAACAAGTGCATTTTGCCGTTTAGACCTTTATATATTTGATTTAAATCTATCATGAGAAGGAAGAATCCTATGGCTTCTTTGTTTCCGTTTTCATCAATGTGATATGCAAAATGCATTAGGCGTGGGTCTATGACAGGTTTCAGACTGTTTAACAATCCTATTGCGTGTTGTCGTGTTAGTTTTGTACTTCCAGGTATCGATCCCCATGCTTTGTTATAAACAGTTAGAAAATCATCGGCATATTTGTCGATCTTTTTCATATTGATAATTTCAAAACTGTAGTTGTTATTTCCGTAAAAACGTTCAGCCTTTTTGTGTAAGATAGGATCTAAACCTCCTAATTGGAAAGTCCTTCTGTAAGTGAGTTGTTTGAAAAATACTTGAAAGCCGTAGTTTTCAAATAGTTTGCTATAATATGGATAGTTATAAGGCATGTTATAAACTGGATCTGTGAAGCCTTCATATAAACATCCCCAAAAATAGTCTCTGTCGCCAAAATTGACGGGACCATCCATTGCTTCCATTCCTTGTTTTAAGTTCCATTCCTTGGCGGCATCAAATAATGTATTTGCAGCTTCTTGATCATCAATACAATCGAAGAATCCACAACCGCCAGTAGGCTGTCCGTTCTCTTCTTTCTCGTATGTGGATGATGTTTTTTTGTCGTAAAAAGCAGCTATTCGCCCAACAATATTGTTGTTTTTATCAGTAAGTAAAAATCTTATCGCATCTCCATGTCGGAACAGTTTGTTTTTGGATTTATCGAAAATACCTTCAACCTCATTATCTAATGGTCTTACATAATAAGGATCTTTTTTGTATAGTTTTGCTGGAAAATCAAGCCATTGCTTGATTTGTCTTGCAGTTTCGACTTCTATAATATTAAAATTTCCCATCAACAGTTTATTTTTTTGCAAAAGTGTAAAAAAAAACCTAATGATATTAAATATTATGCGTTTTTTTTTCAAAAAATCAATAAAAAGTAGATATATGTCTCTAAAATATTATTATGAAGGTATTTTATTTTATTGATAGTTCTATGTATTCATTGATTATATTTCGTGCTTTTTCTGCATCCTGGGAATGGACTTTTAATGTGGTACTATTACATGGAGAACTGGCTGCCCATCCTGCTAATGTGCTTTCTTCTAATGTGTTAACAATCATATGTTTGATATTTTGCTCGTTTAATAATGCAGAAATATATTTTACTTCGATTTCCGAGCCGATGAACATGTCGATTAAATTATTATCCATAACTTTATAAGTTTATAAGTACAAATATAATATTTTTTTCTTATTTTTGTTCAATTATAAATGAACAAGATGCAAAATAAATATAATAAATTGATAGCATATTTTGAGGAGAATATGCCGGTAGCGGAATCGGAATTACATTATGAGAATCCGTATCAGTTGTTAGTAGCTGTTATTTTATCTGCTCAATGTACTGATAAGAGGGTTAATATGACGACACCTTTGTTTTTTCAGCGCTTTCCTGATGCGAAGTCATTATCTGAAGCATCTGTAGATGAGATATTTACAATTATTAAGTCAATCTCATATCCTAATAATAAGTCTAAAAATCTATTAGGGATGTCTAAGGTTTTGGTTGAAAAATTTGATGGGGTTGTACCCGATGATGTCGAAATGTTACAGATTTTGCCGGGTGTAGGAAGAAAAACGGCTAATGTTGTGGCGTCAGTCGCTTTTAATAAGCCTGCAATGGCTGTTGATACTCATGTTTTTAGAGTTTCAGCTAGAATTGGTCTTACTATAAATGCGAAAAATCCTTTGGATACAGAGAAACAATTGATAAGGTATATACCAGAGAGTATCATTCCTAAAGCACATCATTGGCTAATATTACATGGACGTTATGTTTGTAAGGCAAGAAAACCTAATTGCAATGAATGCGGTATTACTGATATTTGTGATCATTATCAGTCTATAGTTAAAAATAGTTAAAATTCTTGACAATAAAATTTTATTTCTTATATTTGTAAATTGATTACAAATAGAGTTTATATATACGGATTTTTGTTTTTTAATATTAAAGTAAAACTAGAACTGAAAATTAAATATTATTGAAAATTAAAAAGTTATGAGTATGGAAAAGAACATTAATGTAGAAGAAATTGAAAGAATTAGAAAAGAGAAGTTGAAGGCTTTGGAAGCTACAATTGGAAATATTGAAAAATCGTGTGGTAAAGGAAGCATAATGCGTTTAGGTGAGGCTGCATCTGAGAAAGTAGAGAGTATTTCTACTGGTTCTTTGGGCTTGGATTATGCACTGGGTATTGGAGGTTTGCCGAAAGGAAGAATAGTGGAGATCTTCGGACCTGAGAGTTCCGGAAAGACTACATTGGCATTACATGTTATAGCTGAATCTCAGAAACAGGGCGGTATTGCTGCTTTTATCGACGCTGAACATGCTTTTGATCGTTTTTATGCTAAAAAGTTGGGTGTAGATGTAGAGAATTTGCTCATTTCTCAACCCGATTGCGGAGAACAAGCCCTCGAAATAGCTGAGAATCTTATAAGATCAGGTGCGATAGATGTTATAGTTATTGATTCGGTAGCTGCATTAACACCAAAAAGTGAGATTGAAGGTGAAATGGGTGATAGTAAAATGGGTTTGCAGGCTCGTTTAATGTCACAGGCAATGCGTAAATTAACCGCCACCATAAGTAAAACAGGTTGTGTCTGTATATTTATCAACCAATTACGCGAGAAGTTGGGTGTTATGTTTGGAAATCCTGAGACAACAACAGGAGGAAATGCTCTTAAATTTTATAGTTCTGTACGCCTTGATATCAGAAAAGTCAGTCAGATTAAGGATGGAGAAAATATAAGCGGTAATAGAGTGAAAGTTAAAGTGGTAAAGAATAAGGTCGCTCCTCCGTTCAAAAAAGCAGAGTTTGACATCCTTTATGGAGAAGGAATCTCGCTGACAGGTGAGATTATAGATCTTGGTGTTGAAATGGGAGTTATTAAGAAGAGTGGATCATGGTTTAGTTATAATGAATCAAAATTGGGGCAGGGTAGAGATGCCTTAAAAAGACTCCTTGATGAAAATCCTGAACTCTGCGAGGAGTTATATGATAAAATAATGAATGCATTAAATAATAGTGATCAAGAATTATAATTGATAATGAAGAAATTAGCCCTAATCCTTATTAGTATATTGATAGTTTCAAGTTGTACTGATAATAAACCAAATAAAGGAAATGCAGGAACTAAGGAAACATCGGTCGTGGTATCGAATAAGACAGATGTTGATATATTGACAGATTCCATAAAGATGGATTCTCTTAATCCGTCCTTATTCGTTAACAGGGCACGTATTAATCTTGCTAATGAACAAGTTAGTATGGCCATCAAAGATATTAACTACGCATTGTCGATAGAAAAGGATAATATAGACGCACTTCTTGTTTTAGCTGATATTTATTATGCTCTTGGTGATGAGACAAATATCTTAATGACCTTGAATAAAGCTAGTGAGTATGCACCGTTAGATACTAGACCAATGATAAAATTAGCGGAGCTTAGTTTCTTACAAGGAAACATAAGATTGGCGGATGCTTATATTGAGAAAGCTTTGGATGTTGACAGGTTTAATCCTAGGGCATATTATATGCGTGGTATGATAGCTTTGTCAAATAATGATACGATTAATGCTCTTAAGAATTACATGACAGCTCGTGTTCAACAGGAAGATTTTGTTGATGCAATTATACAGATAGCACATATTTACGCTTCCAAAGAAGATACTTTGGCGAAATCATTTTTCAAAGAGGCAATAGCTGTTTCACCTGATGATTATTCATTGTATTATGATTATGCAATGTATCTTCAAGATAACGGTTTTCCGGAGGAAGCTTTGTCGTATTATGATACTTTATTGAATATCATGCCTGGAAATCCAAACTTTATATATAATAAAGGTTATGTATATTTGGTATATTTAGGTGATAATGAGAAAGCCATGGAATGTTTTGATATGGTTTTACAATACGAGCCCAATTCTGTAAATGCTTTATTTAACAAAGGTAGGACTTATGAGCAGATGGGGGATTATATGAAAGCAAAAAGCATCTACCTCCAAATATTAAGGGAAAATCCTGATTATCAGTTGGCTGTAGATGCTGTAAATCGTATAGGAGAATAAATTATTATTCTCCTACAAAGATTTTTGTGAGATTGCTTAATTTATCGTCAATTTCTTTCTCAACTGATTCGAATTCAGCAATATCATTTAGTTTTGCTTTCGTTCCGAAGTAGAATTTTATTTTAGGTTCTGTTCCTGAAGGTCTGATTGTTACCTTACAACCGTCTTCTGTGAAGAATTGCAGGACATCAGATTTAGGGAGATTTATTTTTGTTTCAATACCTAAAATAGTGTCTATGCAGATACTCTGTTTATAATCCTTAATTTCAACAATTCTAGAACCTAAAAGGCTTTTAGGAGGATTGTTTCTAAATTGGTGCATCATCTGTTTGATTTCTTCGCTTCCGCTGATACCTTTCTTAGTCAGAGAGATAAGACTTTCTTTATAGAATCCAAATTCTTTGTATATTTCTTTAAGTATTTGATATAGAGTCTTATTTTGTTCAGCAGCCCATGCTGTCATCTCTGCTATGATGAAACAAGCGATGGCGGCATCCTTATCACGAACGAAATCACCTACCAAATAGCCGTAACTTTCTTCTCCGCCTCCAATGAAAGTCATGCCAGGATTGTTTAAAATCTTGTCGGCAATAAATTTGAAACCAGTGAGGACGTCAAATTTCTTGACATTGTATTTATCTGCAATAGCAAATAAAAGTTCTGTTGTAACAATTGTTTTTACAATATATTCATTACCAGTAAGTTTGCCAAGTTCGTTCCAACGTGTGAGTAGGTAATAGATTAATAATGAAGCGGTTTGGTTGCCGTTCATCAAGATATATTCACCCTTATCATCCTTAATCGCGATACCAACTCTATCAGCATCAGGATCTGTTGCTAAAACGACATCGGCATTTACTTTTTTAGCTTTTTCAATAGCTAATGTTAATGCTGCGTGTTCTTCTGGGTTTGGAGATACTACTGTTGGGAAGTTGCCATCAACAATCATCTGTTCTTCAACGGTAAATACATTGTTGAAACCTGCTTTTTCAAATAATTTTGGAACAATTTGTCCTCCAGTGCCATGAATAGGTGTATAAACAAAGACTAAATCTTTTTGCTTTTTGATTAATTTTGGTGATAATGAGAGACTTAAAATTTTATTCATGTAAATTTCATCGAAATTTTCATCAAGATATTCGATGAGACCTTCGTTTGTATTGAAATTTACCATTGAGATGTCGGTGATTTTTTCAACTTCTCCAATAACATTTTTATCGTGAGGACTGACCAATTGACCTCCGTCTTCCCAGTATGCTTTATAACCGTTATATTCTTTAGGGTTGTGGGATGCTGTAATAACTACACCAGCTTGGCATTTTAATTCCCTGATAGCGAAAGAAAGTTCTGGCGTAGGACGTAAAGAGTTGAAAATAAACACTTTTATGCCGTTAGCAGACATGACATTGGCAGTGGTTTTAGCGAACTCCTTGCTGTTGTTTCTGCAGTCGTATGCTATAGCGACCTGAGGTTGTTCGATATTAGGGAACATCTTTTTGATATAGTTGGCAAAACCCTGAGTTGCCATAGCAACGGTATAAGTATTCATTCTATTAGAACCGACACCCATGATACCTCTTAAGCCACCTGTGCCAAATTCTAAATTTTTGTAGAAACTTTCTAATAATTCATTTGGATTGTTGTCTATGAGATCTTGAACAATTCCTCTTGTTTCTGCATCGTATTGGTCTGATAACCATACTTTTGCTTTTTCAATAATTTCTGGTGCTATTTTTTCCATAACGAATAATTATTTATTGTTAATTTCTTCTATACATTTTATCAGGCTATCTCTCCAAAAAGGTATTTTAATACCGGTAAACTCTTTGATCTTTGTTTTGTCCATTGCGCTGAATGCCGGTCGTTTTGCTTTGCTTCCAAAATCCTTTGTCGAGATTGGTTTTACCTTACATTCTTTATTGCTTATGTCGAATATGGCGGCGGCAAAATTATACCAATTTGTTATGCCTTCATTTGTAAAATGGAAAATATCATGAATAGGATTTTTTCCATTACGTTGTATGATCATAAGGATAGAAAAGGCGAGATCGTATGCCCATGTAGGATTACCGCTCTGATCATCAACAACATTGACATAATCTCTTTCTGATGCTAATCGTAACATTGTTTTTACAAAGTTATTGCCGAAAGAAGAGTAAAGCCAGGCCGTTCTTATAATGATGTATGAACAGCCTGAATTGATGATATTGATTTCTCCATCAGCTTTGGTTTTTCCATATACAGACTGAGGATTGATCGTGTCATTTTCCATGTATGGATTCAACGACGTACCATCGAAAACATAATCTGTAGATATGTGAATTAGGATGGAGTTGTGTTTTTTACATATATCTGCCAAAAATAAAGGTGCATCTGAATTTATTATTTTAGCTTTTTCTTTCTCTTCATCATCTTCAGCCTTATCTACAGCAGTATAAGCAGCACAATTTATGCAAATATCAATGTTTCTATCCTTGAAAAATAATTCAATATCATCCTTATTACAAATATTCAATGTATCGACATCTGTAAAATACCAATCATGCTCAGTACTGGTAGTTGATATTTTCTTTAATTCACTACCTAATTGACCATTACTTCCTGTCACCAGAATAATCATAATTGTATATTTGAGTTATTTTATGTTGCAAATTTATATAAAAAAGAAATACCAAGCGACTCTTTAAACTGTAAAATAGGACTTTGTTTGGTGATTTCTTTTCCATCTATAACTTCTGTTATCGTAAATTTAATATTATCATCATAAATCAGATGAATGTTGACAATCGCAGATATTCTCTTGTTTATGATAAATTGTATTCCAGTTTCCCAATCTATATCAATATTCCATCTGTTAGATTTATTGGGATCCATATAGTTGTTATATAGGTTTAAGGTTGAGAATATACTTATATCGTCGTTAAAGTTTTGTTTGTATCTTATTAAAATATTGATACCCAGCTCAGATAGAATATTTTTGCCCTTTACCCATGTGCTGTCTCCGTTTATAATATTCCAATATCCTTTTTCAACACCGAAAGAACCGGCGTCGGCCAGGTCCTGATTCATAACAAAAGTCATTTTTCCAGCTATAGGACTTATGTAGATTGACAATAAATCTTTTATAGATAGATTGTAACCTGCTGATAAAGTTAAATATGCAGGTGCGAAGAATCCTGAAATCGGTACAGAATCGTTGGGATATGTATAACCATTTGAGAATTGTGTTTTAAGAGATGCTATAGATGTAAATGAGAAGTTTTGTTTGTTGTTGTGCGACATTGTCATAGAAATTTCAAAACGGTCTTCTGTTTTTTCATATCTTTTGTCCTTGGTGTAATTTGACATACCGTAAGCAAATATTCCGTTGAAGGTGTAATTGAAAAGTTTCCTATGATAATTATATGTTAGGTTTGATGCGATTTTGCCGCTTCCATTACTTTCACCACCTGCAGCCCAATGTGTTATAGCCATTTGGTTGAGTGTTATTCCAAATTCGCCTTGGAAGTCATGGAAATTTTTATTGAAAAATGAATTCTCATCAGCTAAAGTATCCTTGAAAAGGAAAATTGTGTCCGCTACGATATAAGTGTCGGTATTTATGATGGTATCAATGATATATGTTGTATCTATTCTGGTTACAGAATCATATTTAACAATATAATTAGGCACTGTAATAATAGTGTCCTGCCCCTTAATTGTTGATATATCCGTTAATGAATATATTATGATTAGGGCGAGAAATGAAAAAAGACGTTTCAAATAAAATTTGAAAAAATACATGCCTAAAATAACTCGTTTTTCTGTTTGCAAAGATAAAAAAAACGTTTAGAATATTTGTATGTATTGAAATATAAATTAACTTTGTAGAAAAAAATGTCTGCAATTAGAATCATGCTATCGAAGACAGAAGAAGAGCTGTTTTGTAAGAGCAAATGGTGGGGAAATCCAGATATCCCACAAGGTTTTGAATTTGATACATCATTGATGTTTCTGTGTCAGATACGATGCGATGAATTGAAATTTTTTGATTGTGAGAATGTTTTTCCTGATAGGGGAATGTTATACTTCTTCTGTGATATTGCATATTATTTGGGTTACTATGATGATTTCGATCCTCCGTCATCACCATTATGGGATACAGAGTATGTGAAGGTGTATTATTCTGATAATGAAGATTTTGAGTCATATAGACAAGTGATTTTTGATGATGATTATTTCCCGCGAATAAAAGAGAGAAAGATTGATTTTAAGATAGTTGACGATAGTGAAGAAGGTCATAAGTTGCTAGGTGTTCCTTATCAGTTTGAATATGAAGATTGGCCAGAGCCTTGTCAATCATGGATTAATCTGCTACAGATTGATTCTGATGAGGATGATGATTACAATTTGATGTTTATGGATATGGGGATGGTTTATATTATAATTGATCCCAAGGATCTTGAAAAGAGAGAGTTTTCAGGAGTACGAGCGTATATTTATTCAACGTAAAAGCTTAATGTGATGATAATAAATGTATTAGATGAATTTGATGATAGTGTTCATGAGTTTGATATATCTGATGAACTATATGATATGGCATTTAATGGCAAAGATTTAGATGCTTTGTTTGAGATTGCGGAATTTATTTATAATACTGGAGAGGTGTCAGATCTTCCGGTACTTGATATGATGAGTGAGGCTTGGGATGATGGAGAAGGTAGTGAACGTGCAGGTATTTGGTTAGATGATTATTATGAAGAAGACGATGATGGAAGGTATGATGCGTGGATATAAAAAAAAGTCCCAGGAAAGGGACTTTTAGTAGCGAGGATGAGAATTGAACTCATGACCTCCGGGTTATGAATCCGACGCTCTAACCAACTGAGCTACCTCGCCGTTTGCAGGTGCAAAAATATAAATTATTTTAATACAAAAAACATTTTTTGAAAAAAAATAAAAAAAAATTACAAGATGGCTACAACCAAAAAAAATACGTATCTTTGGGGTCTGATTAATCATAGTTCTAAATAAAGTATTACAATGAAAAAATTATTCAATTTATTATGTATGTTGTTTGTGTTCAATGCTTTAGCATTTGCACAACTCGAATCATCTTCTGAAAATGGACCTGAGATTACATTTGAAAAGACAACACATCAATTTGGTAAAATTCCATTTAATGGAAATGGAACCTATGAGTTTCTGTTTAAAAATACAGGAAATGAGCCATTAATTTTATCACAACCTAAGTCATCATGTGGTTGTACTGTGCCGGAATGGCCTAAGAAACCTATATTGCCAGGGGAAACAGATGTGATAAAAGTTACATATAAAAATACTAACCGTCCAGGTAGCTTTAGTAAATATGTTACAATTTTTTCAAATGCAAAAGTAAATAAAGAAGTTAAATTATACATTAAAGGTACAGTCTTGAGTGAGCCAACTGAGGCTCTTCCTACAAAAGACGACTTTATGAATAATGCTTCACCATTAAATAACAATAGAAACTAAATAGAGTATTATACCTATATTAATTAATGTAATTTTTTTGTTATGCCAAGTATTTCACAAAAAGGCAAAAGCATGCCTGAATCACCTATTAGAAAGCTTGTCCCATTTGCAGACGCTGCGAAATCTAGAGGAGTTAAAGTCTTTCATCTGAATATAGGTCAACCTGATATTGAAACATCTCAATATGCACTTGATGCAGTGCGTAATTATTCAGAAAAAATAATTGAATACAGTCCATCACAAGGTAACCTTTCATATAGAAAGAGATTATGTGAGTATTATGCTAATATCGGCATTGATATTACACCTGATCAGGTTTTGGTTACTACAGGTGGTTCAGAAGCCTTGGTAATGGCATTTCAAACAATAATGGATCCGGATGATGAGGTAATTATTCCAGAACCGTTTTATGCTAATTACAACGGATTTGCAAAAAATGCAGGAATTAATGTTAAACCTATATTCTCTTCCATAGATAGTGGCTTTGCTTTACCTGATATCGCGGAATTTGAAAAAGCTATTACTCCTAAGACAAAGGCTATCTTGATTTGTAATCCTAATAACCCAACAGGTTATCTGTATTCAAAAGAAGAGATGGAAACACTTCGTCAGATCATTCTAAAACATGATATTTTCCTTATTGCTGATGAGGTATATCGCGAGTTTTGTTATGATGGAAAAACACACCATTCTGCAATGAAACTTAAAGATGTTGAAAATAATGTTATTTTAATTGACTCAACATCAAAGAGATACAGCGCATGTGGTATTCGCGTTGGCTGTCTCGTGACAAAAAATAAAGATGTTATCTCAACTGCTATGAAATTTGCTCAGGCACGTTTGTCACCTCCTACTTTTGGACAGATTGCCGGTGAAGCAGCTCTCGATACTCCTGCAGAATATTTTGATGAAATAGTAAAAGAATACTTATCTCGTCGTGATGTTTGTATAGAAGGTATCAAAAATATAGAAGGCGCATTCTGCCCTGTTCCTCAAGGTGCGTTCTATCTGGTGGCTAGACTTCCTATTGATAGTGGTGACAATTTCTGTAAATGGATGTTGACAGATTATAACTATAATGGTAAAACAGTCATGATGGCTCCTGCTAGCGGTTTTTATTCAACACCAGAGAGAGGTACTCAAGAAGTGAGAATTAGCTATTGCCTTAAGAAAGAGGATTTAAAAGAAGCTATGTTTATCCTTAATGAAGCTCTTAAAGTTTATCCAGGAAGAACAAATAAATAATTATTTTTATTTATATAATTTAGGCATCTCTACCAAAGGGATGCCTTTTTTTATTTAAAATCTTTGTAAATCAAGTATTTGGCTCTTATGTTTTTGTAATCCTTAATGTTTTTGCTCCAAGTATTTCTGATTTCTTCTTCGCTTAAACCATTCTCAATTTGTTTTCTTAAAGTTTCGCTACCAGATAATTTGATAAAGAAATTGTTGAAAAAATCTGTTTGATTACTTAAACCATTATATGCTTTTATTAACCATGATAAATTTATTCTATCTGGATTCTCTTGATAATTATTTGCGTAATCTATAAGAAATTCGCCTCTGCATTCTTGATCGCAGTATAAAGGTGCTCTGTGTCCTTCTTTCTTTCTAGGGATAAAAGCAAATTCATCACTTATGAGAGGGTGTCCATAGACCTGAAACGGTTTTTCAGTGCCGCGACCTACACTGACAATAGTACCCTCAAATAAACATAAGGAGGGATATAAATATACAGACTCCCAATTGGGAAGATTTGGTGAAGGCTTGACCGATAATTTATAAATAGAGTTTCTGTCATAATTTCCTAGAGGAATGACCTTCAATTCGCATTGTAAGCTGTCACTTAACCAAAATTCTCCATTAACCATTAAGGCGTATTCTCCAATTGTGAGAGCATAGACTATGGGAACGGGATGTAAACCAACAAAAGAAATGTTTTCCTTTTCCATTATTGGTCCATCAATATAAAAACCATTTGGATTAGGCCTGTCTAAAACAATCATTGGAATATTGTTCTCGGCAGCAGCTTCCATGACGTATGTCATAGTGGAGATATATGTATAAAATCTTGTTCCAACATCTTGTAAATCAAATATTAAGATGTCAATATCCTCGAGTTGAGAGGAATCTGGTTTTTTGTTTTTCCCGTATAAAGAGATAATTGGAAGTTGAGTTTTTTCATCGATGCTATTGTTTATTATAGCACCTTCGTCAGCAGAACCTCTGAAACCATGTTCAGGTGTAAATATTTTCTTTATCCTGATACCATGACTTAAAAGTGTATCAATAAGATGAATTCCGTTGAAAATACTAGTCTGATTTGCTATTACTCCGACGTTTTTATCTTGAAGGTCTGATATATATAATTCTATACGGGAAGCTCCTACAATAGCATCTTCCGCATCAATAATACTTCTTTTATTGTTGTTTTGTCCTTGTAAGTTTTGGCAGAAAAATAATAATAATGATAATAAAATAAAAAAAAATCTTTGCATACTTAAATAAATGTTTATTTTTGCAATGATAAGAAAAAAATGAAAGCAACACGATTCATATCATCAAGAATTTTTTCATTGTCGAAAGATAATCTTTCTTCGATAGTGATGAAAATAGCTATTATTAGTATCGCATTAGGATTGTCGATAATGCTGATTTCCATAGCGGTCGTAGTTGGTTTTAAAAATCAGATCAAGGATAAAGTCGTTGGTTTTGTCTCACCAATCCAAATACAGGTGCTCAATCAGAATGAGTCTATAGAAGAGACTCCTTTTGTATATGATAGTTTGTTAAAATCAAGATTGGATCATCCTTTTATTAGTCAGATTAATGCGACTGCTAATAAAGCCGGCATTATAAAAACCGATTCCGAGATTCATGGTATAATCCTTAAAGGTGTTGATAAAAACTATAATTGGAATTATATAAATTCCAATCTTATTACGGGAAATATACCTCAATATTCTGATAATGAACGCTCTAATGATGTCGTTGTTTCTAAGATCATTGCTGATAAGATGTTACTTGATATTGGTGACGAGGTTAGAATTTGGTTTGTCGGAGAAGATTTAAAAACTAGAGGTAGAAAATTTATTGTAAAAGGCATTTATGAAACAGGACTTACAGAATGTGATGAGCGTTTCATATATTGTGACTTGAATCAGATTAGAAAATTGAATGGCTGGGATGATAATCAGGTCGGACATCTGGAGGTTTTTTTGAATGATGATACAGATATTGATATAGCTAACAATATTATTTATTATAGTATTCCTGTTAATTTAATTGCCTATTCGGCTGATGATTTATATCCTCAGATATTTGACTGGCTTGAACTTCAAGATATGAATGTGGTGATAATCATAATATTAATGCTTCTGGTAGCTGGTATTACAATAATAAGTATGTTATTGATAATTGTTCTTGAAAGAACTTCGACAATTGGAATTTTAAAATCTATGGGAGCTAATAACGCTTTTGTCAGGAGTATTTTTTTACGACGTTCATGCAGATTATTGTTAATAGGTATGTTGATAGGTAATACATTTGGTATAGGTCTTTGTCTAATACAAAAATATACAAATATTATAACATTATCGCCCGAATCTTATTATTTGTCATCAGTTCCCATAGAATTGAATGTATCATATATTTTGATGCTTAATATAGGTACGTTTATATTATGGGTTATGATGATGCTTATTCCGACAGTAGTAATTAATAATATAAAACCGTCTAAATCAATACGTTTTGAGTAACTTATAAAAAACACACTATGAAAAATTTAACAATTGAGCCTTTAAAAGGTTATGGTGACATTAAGTTTGGTATGTCAGTTGAAGAGATTATTAGGATGTTTGGTGAGCCTAGTAACCATGAAGAATTGGAGCCTTTGATGGAGGAGAATGAGAACTATTGCATTCTTTATGATTATGATGATGAAGATCTTTCTATATATTTTGAAGGAGTTTCTTCTATTGTTGTCGCAAATATCTCAACAAAAAATGAGGATGCTACATTATTTGGAGAACGAATATATGATATGGATCGGAATCAGATAGTGGATCTGATGAAGAAAAACGGATATAAATTTTTTGAGGAAGAGGAACAAGAAGGTGATACATGCATCATTTATGATGAGTTGATGCTCGACTTTTATTTTAAAGATGGAGAATTGATAGACGTATTATGGGGTGTTATCGTTGATTCCCACGGAAACATTATCTAATATTCTTTCATTTTAAATCTTGGATGATATTCTGAAATAACCTCTCGTAGATATTGATCAGAAATATGAGTATAAACTTCGGTAGTAGTGATACTGGAGTGTCCTAGCATTTGTTGTACGGCTCTTAAATCAGCACCTCCTTCAAGAAGATGTGTCGCGAAGGAATGTCTAAATGTATGAGGACCAATGGTTTTGTTAACACCTGCTTTTTCAGCGTATTTTTTTATCATGATAAAAATCATTTGCCTGCTCAATGCAGTTCCTCTTTTATTGATAAAAACTATATCTGTATATTTAGGATCTATGTATTGGCGTCTTCTTTCGTTCTCAATATAAAGATCTATAGTTTTCAGAGTAGATCTGGCGATTGGAATTAATCTTTCCTTATTCCCTTTACCTAAGACTCTTATAAATTCATCTTTATTATATATGTTGCTTATTCTCAGTGATATAATTTCTGATACTCTTAATCCGCAAGCATATAACACCTCAATAATTGCTTTATTTCTGTGACCAAATTGTTGACTAAGATCAATGGCATTAATAATTGAGATTATCTCATTATATGATAAAACATCAGGAAGATGTCGTCCAATACTTGGAGAGCTAATTAATATTGTAGGGTTTTCTTCTACGATTTTTTCCTGGATAAGAAATTTGTAAAATTTTTTTATACCTGATAATATTCTTGCCTGAGATCCTGGCGACATTCCCAGTTCATATAAGTAAGCTAGAAAGGATTCGATGTCATCTAGATGTATTCCCTTTATATGCATACTATGGTTTACACCTTGCAGATATTGCATAAAAGTCTCAATATCATGGGAATAAGCAATTATACTATTCTCTGACAATGATTGCTCCAGCCTTAAGTAGTCAATAAAGTGTTTTATGAGATATTTGTCAAACATTTTTTTTGCAAAAATGTGAAATATTATGATATGAATTATAAAGAATGCAAAAAAAAATGTAATTTTGCCACAAAATAATTTATAAATCAAAATTGACAGAAATGAAGAATTTTTTATTAGCATTTATTGCAACAGTGTTGATTAGTAGTACTCTTTCAGCACAGAATGTAGCACGTGAGTGTGTTTTATTCGAAGTTTTTACTGGTGTTAATTGTCCCTATTGTCCTGCTGCCGCTAATGGTATCGCAGAAATGTTGGAGGAAGGTTTGTCAATAGCTCCTATTGCTTATCATACAAATGCTTTTTCAACAGACCAGTTTTATACATCAGAAACAAATGCAAGAGCTTCTTACTATGGTATCAATAGCTATCCAACATTAAAAGCTGATGGTAAATTGACTAAAGCAGGTGGAGGAAGTGCGTCACAATCAATGTATAGCCAATATATTTCATTCTATAATCAACGTATAGCTATAGAAAGCCCTTTTACAATTGACCTTTCATTCGACTATCATTCAGGAACACAATGTGAGGCAAAAGCTGTTGTCACTCAGGTCGGAGATTGTGCAGGTACAGATGTCAGAGTGTTTATTGTTATGACAGAATCACACATCCAACGTCCATGGCAAGGTATGCAAGAAGTAAATTTTGTTGTACGTGATATTATTCCAAATCAAAATGGAACTCCGTTTACTGGTGGCACTCAAGAGATTACAGGTTTGTTCGATATGGGTGGTTACAATAAAGAAAATTGTGAACTCGTTGCGTGGGTGCAAAATTATTCAGGAGATAAAGAAGTTTATCAGGCTGTAAGACTTTCTATAGCTGAGACAGCTGCTCAATATGATATGGGAGTAGTAAAGGTTGAAGAAGAAATTCCACAAAATTGTTCAGGATTAATGACTCCTCGTTTTACAATTAAGAATTATGGTTCTGAGACATTAAACAATGTTTTATTTGAAATCACAGATGATGCAGGAAATGATTTGGGCGTATATGAATGGGAAGGTAGTTTACAACAAGGTCAAGAAACAGAATTCATTATCCCGGAAATTAATTTCGGAGGCGCTTCTTCATTGACTATTTCCGCAACAGATTTGAATAACGGTAATGCTGATCAATATTCATTTGATAATAATTATTCTATTACATTTGAACAGCCAGAAGATCTCGCTGATGGTTATATGAAAATACAATTGAGAACAGGTTCAGATCCGGAGAACTTCAGTATTGAAATTAAGAATATGGAAACAGAAGAAATAATACATACTTTCACATACGAAGAATCTGGAGATGCATATCAGGAAGATATATATTTGCCACAATTAGGTTGTTATCGTGTAACTTTCAGAAACACAGAAGGTAACGGAATGGGCGGAGGATTTTTCGGTATTAAGAATAAGGATAATGAGACTATCTTTATGGGTAGCAATACTGAAAATAAATTTAGATATGAGCTCGCTGTAGAATTAACATATAGCGTTGAAGGTCTGGAAGATGTCAGAATTAGCGATTATAATATTTTCCCTAACCCAGCTTCATCTGTAATAAATGTAAACGCTAACAATTTAAGCAAGATAGAAGTCTATAATAGTGTAGGTCAATTGATATATGTACAGGATGTAGATCATGATAATGTTGTAATTAATTCAGAATCATGGGTTAATGGATTGTATTACATTAACTTGGAAACATCAGATGGTGCTAAGATATCACAAAAAGTTGTAGTTAATAACTAAAATGTTTTTAATATAAGATAATGGAGACGTCATTTTTATGGCGTCTTTATTTTTTAAATATAATCTATATGAAGAAAGTTCATTTTATAGCAATAGGTGGTAGTGCAATGCATAATCTTGCAATTGCTTTGCATAGAAAAGGATATGTGGTGACAGGTTCTGATGATGAGATATTTGAACCATCAAGATCTCGTTTAAAGAATGAAGGTATATTACCTGAAGAACTTGGATGGCATCCCGAGAAATTGGATTCTTCCTACGAAGCTGTTATTTTAGGAATGCATGCAAGAGTTGATAATCCAGAACTTCTTAAAGCACAGGAACTTGGCTTGAAAATTTATTCATATCCTGAATATCTTTACGAACAGTCAAAAGACAAGATTAGAATAGTGATAGGGGGTAGTCATGGCAAAACTACAATTACTTCTATGATTCTTCATGTATTGAAATATGCTGGTATAGAAACCGATTTTATGGTAGGAGCGCAACTTGATGGTTTTGATGTAATGGTAAGATTGAGTGAGACGGCAAAATATATGGTAATAGAAGGTGATGAGTATCTTACATCTCCCATAGATAGGGTGCCTAAGTTTCATAAATACCATCCTCATATAGCTGTGATAAGTGGAATAGGTTGGGATCATGTTAATGTTTTTCCAACTTTTGAATCTTATATTGAGCAATTCAGAATTTTTGTGCAAACAATAGAGGAGGGGGGATGTCTTATATATGATAAAAATGATAATGAAGCATGCAAAATCGCACATGATTCTGAAATAAAATCTTTTGCTTATGATATTCATAATTATTGTAATGATAATGGTCAGGTGTATTTGTTAGTTGGAGATGAATTAATTAGAATCAAGCTGTTTGGCGAGCATAATATGAAGAATATTAATGCTGCATATAATGTATGCAAACAGTTGAATATCAGTGATAAAATCTTTTATGAAGCAATCTCAACATTTAAAGGCGCTTCAAGAAGATTGGAGCTTATTCTTGATAATCATATTAATAATAATCTATTATTCAGAGATTTTGCTCATGCGCCATCAAAGGTGTTGGCAACAGTTAAAGCTCTTAGAGAACAATTCCCCAATCAATTTTTACTTGTGGTTTTTGAACTACATACGTATAGTAGTTTGAGTGAATTTTTTATAGATCATTATAATAAATGTTTGGATGATTGTGATAAGGCGATAGTTTTTTATGATCCGCATGCGGTGGCTATCAAGCACTTAGAGATGATGACTGATGACAGAATTAAGGTAGGGTTCTCCCGCGATGATTTGGATGTCGTTCACTCAAAAGTTGAATTAGTGGAAGTATTAAACAAATTACCTAAGGAGAATATGATTGTTGGTTTTATGAGTTCGGGTGATTTTAATGGACTTACTATAGATGATCTGCGTCTTATTTATTGATTAAGGAAATCTGAATAAATGACGATTCATGTTGAGACGTGTCAATGCATTGACACGTCTCAAGTTTTATAATGTGTATTATTATTTATCTATTGTAGCAAGAAATTCCTCATTGGAATGTGTTTTTGATATTCTGTCTTTAAGAAATTCCATTGCTTCGACAGGAGTCATATCGGCGAAGTGATTGCGGAGAGCCCAGACTCTTGCGAGAGTACGTTCGTCAACCAATAGATCATCGCGGCGTGTTCCAGAAGCAACAATATCTATGGCAGGATATATACGTTTATTTGATAATCTACGGTCGAGTTGTAATTCCATATTACCTGTGCCTTTGAACTCTTCGAAGATGACTTCATCCATTTTTGAACCAGTATCGATCAATGCTGTTGCTAAGATTGTCAGTGAGCCTCCGTTTTCTATGTTACGAGCGGCACCGAAGAATCTCTTTGGTTTTTGAAGAGCATTCGCTTCAACGCCACCAGATAAAACTTTTCCTGAAGCAGGAGATACGGTATTGAAAGCACGGGCAAGACGGGTGATAGAATCTAATAAGATTACTACATCGTGACCGCATTCTGTCAGTCTTTTAGCTTTTTCAAGAACTATATTGGCAATTTTTACATGTTTTTCTGCAGGTTCGTCAAATGTTGAAGAAATTACTTCTGCATTAACACTTCTAGCCATGTCTGTGACTTCTTCCGGACGTTCGTCAATTAATAAAATAATGAGATAAACCTCGGGATGATTAGCGGCAATAGCGTTAGCCACTTCCTTTAGTAGAACGGTTTTACCAGTCTTTGGTTGAGCCACAATAAGACCACGTTGACCTTTTCCTATAGGAGCAAACAAGTCCATTACTCTTGTAGAAACGCTGCTACCGGCATGAGATGTTAGATTGAATTTTTCTGTAGGGAAAAGTGGAGTTAGGAAGTCAAATGGAATACGGTCACGGACTTGTTCAGGTGTTAATCCGTTTATCTTTAATACTTTTATAAGAGGGAAGTATTTCTCGCCTGATTTTGGAGGTCTGATAACACCTAAGATGCTATCACCTGTTTTAAGTCCAAATAATTTAATCTGTGACTGTGATACATAGATGTCATCAGGGGAGTTGAGGTAATTATAGTCAGACGAACGTAGAAATCCATATCCATCAGACATTATTTCCAAGACACCTTCAGCTTGAACTACAGCGTCAAACTCATTTATTATATCTTCTTTTTTGGTTTGAGCAGGCTCTTCAACATTGTTTTTGTTGATATTATCGTTGTTTGACTTATTTGAATGTTTATTGTCGTTATTGATATTTTCATAAATTGCAGTTTTTTCTTCAACAATAATATCTGTTGTTTCTTCTGTTTCTGTTATATTTTGATTTAATATCTCATTTTCAGTATCTACAACTTTATTATTTGCAAATGATGAAACGTGTTGAACTTTGTTTTGCTCATTATCATTATCGATTGTTGTCTTAACGATATCGGTGCGTTTCCCTATTCTAGGGCGTTTTTCGCGTTTAGGTTTTGAATCTGTCGTATTAACTTCTGTTTTGATTTCTGGCTTATCAGTTTTATTATCAATATCTTCAACAATTTTATCTTCTTTTTTGCCAGGAGCTGAAGTCGCGACTTTTCTGCCTCTTTTACGTGGCGCATCCTTAACAACAGGTGTATCTGCAGTTTGTTCTTCTTTGGAAATTACTTTGTTGGGAATAATATCAGGGTGAACAGCTTGATGATCAATGATGCTATAAACTAAATCTTCCTTTGGTACATTGATATTGTCAATTCCTAACTGAAGAGCAATCTCTTTAAGTTCAACTAACGATTTTTCGTTTAGTTCGTAAATGTCGTACATAGAATTTCCCTTTTGGATTTTGTTAAAATAAGGAACTTTATTTGAAAAATTGAGAAAATGAACATTTTCTCTTGTTAAACAATAATAAGTGCTGATTGTTCGATCAACAGTGCAAAGATACTACAATTTCTTGAAAAACCAAGCGTTTTAAATAAATTTAAAAAAAATATTTTTATTAAAAATATCATTATCTTTGCAGAAAAAATAAAAATAATACTTATGATACAAAGAATTCAAACTGTATTTCTTTTTTTTGCGGCAATTTTTGCAGGATTGATGTTTCTATGTCCTATAGCTGCAGTCGATTATGGAACGGAACAGATGTTATTGACAATTTTAGGTGTTGAAAATCAACTTGATGCTGAATACTTTTCTGGTATTTACACATTACCTTTACTTATTTTGACAATATTAACCATCATTGTTCCGATTTTTACTGTTTTTAAATTTAAGAATCGTCAGCTTCAGATAAAGTTAAGTTCACTTAATGTATTCCTGAATGCTATTATTTGTGGATTGATTTTCTTATATTATTCATCAAATATGCAAAAGACGATAGCATCGGATGTCATTTCATATTCTTTTGGTACCTATATACCTCTTATTAATATGATTTTATCTGTAATGGCGATGAGATGGATTAAGAAAGATATTGATTTGATAAGGTCTATTGATCGTTTGAGATAATAAAAAAAGCTGTGATTCACAGCTTTTTTTATTTTATTTATCGGCTTCGTAAATCTCAAGGTTTTCTGCCTTATTACCGTTGATTTCGAATCTCATCATCGTGACTTTTTTATGGAATCCTTTCAAACCTGCCGCTCCTGGATTAAGATGTAATAGGTTTAATTTCGGGTCTCGCATAACTTTAAGAATATGAGAATGACCACTTATGAAGATGTCGGGTTTTTCCTCTAAAATCATAGGTTTGACATTGTAATCATAAGCATTAGGATATCCACCAATATGTGTCATAAATATCTTGGTTTCTTCAACTTTAAATATCTGATATTGTGGGAACATACTCCTGACATCCCAATCATCAATATTACCGAAGACCGCTCTTAACTTCTTAAATGCCATCAATTCATCTGCGACATCGGTACTGCCGATGTCGCCTGCATGCCAAATCTCATCACAATCCTTGAAGAATTCATAAATTTTTGGATTTAACCATCCGTGAGTATCCGATAACAAGCCTATTTTAGTCATTATTAAGGAATTTTATAAGAAATACCAATGCTTAGGACTTCCTTAAACTGAATAAATGAGTCGCCTTCAATAGGAGTGATGTCTTCGTCATAGACGAGACGGGCTGTGATGTTGCAGTTTAACCAGTCGTTAACTTTAAGAACTAAAGCGTTATCCCAATCGAAGTCTAAGTGGCATGAGTATTTGTTTCCTAAAGCGTTTAACTCTCTTTCTTGCAAATAATCGTAAAAAACAATGAGTTTTGATGCAAAAACAACATTCTTAAAAATCTCGTATCTGAAGTCTGCGATTAACTGAGCACCGAGTTCCATGCGGAATTTGCTTCCATATTCCAAAATTTCTCCTGTTATAGGATCAATAATAGCTGCTTTTACACCGAAAGCACCGGCATTAGCTAGATCTTGGTCATTGACAATTGTCAATCTTCCCGATGCTGGAGCGAGGTTTAATGAGAACCAGCTTGTCGGAGTGTATTGAGCACCAATACCAACAGTCAGATAAGCAGGAGCGAGAAATGTTGAAATTTTGTTAGTGCTGTCGGTCTTATAATCGAAACCGTCAGCGAATTGTGTTTGGAAATTGAGGTTGGCTGTTATGAATAATTCGTCTTTTACGACATCATAACCGTATAATGAACTAAAGTTGATGCGGTCGTCTGTTTTTATAGGTTTCATATCAAAATCAAAGTAGCTGTAACCTAGCGCGAAATCAAATGTGTTGTCCCATTTCGACTTGTTTTTCTTATAATTGATATTATATTTTAACGCAGCTAAGCCATTGATGTTGTCTTGTCCACCGGAAGTCCAGTTTGAGAAATGACTTTGTGCTACATTGAATCCGACGAAACCGCCGTGTGTCCAGTTTTTTTCTTCTGCATCTTGTGCTAGAACCATCTGTGAAGCTAAAAACATCACAGCTAATGTAAGTAGAATTTTTTTCATAAAAAAAATTTAAATTATTAATTGATATTTTTAATATTGATTTCCATCATGATAATTTCTTTCACCGAATTGGAATGTGATGTCCTGAGTGGTATGTGTTCTGACAATACTGTCATTTTTTACACCTGGGATCCATGTGAGATTCTGAATCAAACGGATAGCCTCGTTATCGCAGCCTCCGCCAACACTGTTTTCTATGGTAATATTAGAAGCTTTTCCATCGGTTTCTATTATAAAATCGATTTTTACAGTTCCTGATATCTCAAATTCTTTTGCATGATCGGGATAAATAAGTTCAGTACGAAGATATGCTCCGATAGTGACATTCTGATTGTTGAAATATGGTTTCGGAGCTTCATCTAATTCTTTGAAATCGTATATTTTATATGATTTTTCTGTCGGCAATTTCTGTTCTGGAATGAATTTTATTATGTTTTTTTCTATGTTTTTATTGTAATTTTTAGGTGAGAATTCAACAACAAATTCATGATTATAGTCACAGGGAAGTGCGTTGTTGGTGGCGGGCTTCCATTGGATAAGTTTTACTAGGTGAATAGCTTCTTTTGCGCATTCTTCATTGAAATGCTCATCTACATGATGTCCGTATGCATCACCATTTTTATCCACAGTAAATTTAACTGTTATTTTGCCGCCTTGTTTTTGTTCCAGAGCTTCATCAGGATAAACGAGATGCTGAATTATAAAGTCGTTGGTTAGTTTCTTACCTGCTATAGGTTGTGGTCTTATAATGGTCTGTGCATTGATGCTATCATTAAGCAATAATGATAGAAGTATGCTGATGATGCTTATTCTAATACAATTCATATTGCTGTTTTCTTATATTATTTTTGAGGCTGCAATTTAGTAAAAAAATATAATACTAGCTTATTTTTTGAAGCAATTTATTATTTTTGTACCTTGAAAATTTATAATAAGATAAGAATGATGGAAAATAATATGGTTTTTGGTATTCATCCTGTTGAGGAGCTAATCAAAGCTGAGAAAGAGATAGACAAGATATATATACAGAATGGTTTGCGCTCGCAGCAGATTTCTGAGATAGCGAGATATGCACGTGCACATAATGTTGTGGTTCAATATGTTCCTATAGAGAAACTTAATCGTCTAACAAGAAAGAATCATCAAGGTATAGTGGCTTTCACTTGTCCGATTTCGTATCAATTGATCGAGGAAGTTGTTCCTATGGTTTATGATGAAGGGAGAATGCCTTTTATTGTGATATTGGACAGAGTGACAGATGTGCGTAATTTCGGTGCTATCGCCCGTACTTGTTATGCGTCTGGTGTTGATGCCATTGTGATTCCGTCTCGCGGTTCCGCATTGATTAATGGTGATGCGATGAAGACTTCTGCTGGCGCATTGTCGAGAATCAATGTTTGTAGAGTTGAAAATATAAAAGATACTATCGACTTTTTGAAGAGCAGCGGGGTCAAGGTTGTTTCAATTTCAGAGAAAGGTAGTAAGAATATTTGGGAAGGTGATTTTAAGGTTCCTGTGGCAATCATGATGGGTTCAGAAGAAGACGGCATCAGTGAGGCATATCTGAAACGTTCCGACGAACATTTTCTTATCCCAATGCCTGGCGACATCGACTCGTTGAATGTTTCTGTCGCTACCGGTGTTGTTTGCTTTGAAGTGGTGAGACAAAGGTTATAAAAAAAACAGCGTGAATTCACGCTGTTTTTTTTTTATTTATCGTCAAAGAATTATTTGCTTTTACGAGCAGCTTCTTTGATTCTAGCTTTCTTACCACGTAAACCTCTGAGGTAGTAGATACGAGCTCTTCTCACAGCACCTTCTTTATTTCTTTCGATGCTTTCGATCATTGGAGATGAGATAGGGAATATTCTTTCTACTCCAACGTTGCCTGATATCTTTCTAACTGTGAAAGTAGCATGTGAACTTTCACTTGCACGTTGTAACACTACACCTTGGAATTTTTGTAAACGTTCCTTGTTTCCTTCAATAATTTTATAAGTTACAGTGATGGTGTCACCAGCTTTGAATGGTGGAAAATCTTTAACTTTTACTTGATCTTCAACAAATTGAATTAACTCGTTCTTCATTTCTTATAATAATTTTTGTTCTTTATTCCTCTTCACGAAAAAGTGTGCAAATATATAAAATTTTTCAATACAAAAAACACTAATTATTTTTTTTTCAAAATTTCATACATTTCTGGTCTGCGTTCTTTTGTTCTTTGTAAAGCCTGACTTAGTTTCCATTCATTGATAATCATATCATTACCTGATAATAAGACCTCTGGAACAGTCCATCCCTTATAATCTCTTGGACGCGTATAAACAGGTGGAGAAACTAGTCCGTCTTGGAAAGAGTCTGACAAAGCTGATGTTTCATCGCTCAAAGCACCTGGGATTAAGCGTACGATGCTGTCAGTCAGTACAGCTGCGCCTAATTCGCCTCCAGATAGGACATAGTTACCGATAGAAATTTCTTTAGTGATCAGATGTTCCCTGATTCTTTCGTCAATACCTTTATAATGTCCACAGAGTATAATAATATTCTTGTAAAGAGATAATTGATTAGCAAGAGGTTGTGTTAATAATTCCCCATCAGGACTCATATATATGACCTCATCGTATTCTCTTTCAGATTTTAATTGTGAGATGCAATTGTCGACAGGTTCTATCATCATAACCATTCCGGCTCCGGCAGAAAAGGCATAGTCATCTACTCTTTTATGTTTATCGGTACTATAATCTCTCAGGCTATGTAAATTGATTTCTACAATACCTTTATTGACAGCTCTTTTCACAATAGATTCAGTGAAAGGACCCTGAAACATTTCTGGAAATATGGTTATGATGTCAATCCTCATTTTTATTTTTTTGCAAAAATACGAAAAATCAAGATACTAAATCACTTTCCGATGCAAAAGCGACCGAAAATGGAATTTAACACATCCTGACTGCTGATTTCTCCTGTAATGCTACCTAAATGATATAAAACATCCTTTAGATCTTGGGCTACGAACTCTGTTGAGATACCCGATAATAAACCGTCCCTGACTGTTTTTAAAGCATTGTTAGCATTTACTAAGGCTTCATAATGACGTATATTTGTGACCAAGATGTCATTTTCATCGACGCTTAGATCTGTGCTGTTGAAATAGATGTCGTCTTTTAACTTCTCAATATCCGATTTTTCTTTTGCTGTGATGAATGTTAATTTTAATAGGTTTCTTATGTCTCGACAATCAGTTCCGCTTGTACTATATTTATATTCGTCAAGCATATAAGCTCCATGATCTTCAATATTCTTTTCTATGGAACTGCCTAATGCATGATGAAAATCTTCAGCATCCATAAATAATGCGTCAGAGTTTAGGTCGATTTTGTTGAAGACAAGTATCAGTTTTTGTTTTAATATGTTGACCTTTGATATTATGGTACGTGCGGAGTTGAAGAATTCATTGTGAGTCTTGCTTAAATCCAGCACTCCTAATATTATGTCAGCTTCAGAGATTTTCTCATAAGCTCTCTCAATACCGATTCTCTCAATCACATCATCAGTCTCTCTGATGCCAGCCGTATCGATAAATCTGAATGTCTTACCTTTGATATTCAATGTTTCTTCTATTGTATCGCGTGTTGTTCCTGCAATATCAGAAACTATAGCTCTTTCCTCTCCAAGAAGAGCGTTTAAAATTGTGCTCTTGCCAGCGTTTGTATCGCCGACAATGGCAACAGGAATACCTCTTTTAATTGCGTTTCCAAGTTTGAACGAATCGATTAATTTCTTGATGTGCTCAGATGTCTTATCGATAATATTGTATAGCTTTTCTCGATCAGCAAACTCTACATCTTCCTCAGCGAAATCTAGTTCCAGCTCCATTAAAGATGTTAAATCTAGAATCTGAGTCCTTAGAATCTGTAAATCTCTAGAAAACCCACCTTTCAGATGATTCATTGCCACCTTGTGTTCAGCCTCATTTTGAGATGAAATTAAATCCGCAACAGCTTCTGCTTGTGTGAGATCCATCTTATTGTTGATAAAAGCTCTCATGGTATATTCTCCGGCATCGGCGAGACGAGCTCCCATATTAACAAGGATTTCCAAGATCTTCGACTGAATATATGGAGACCCATGACATATAATCTCGGCAGAATCTTCACCTGTATATGAGTATGGAGCTTTGAAAAAAGTAATCATGACATCATCGATAGTATGTAGATTGTTATCAAGGAACTCTCCATAATACATTCTGTTAACTTTCAGATTGTCAATGGTTAAATCCTTATTATTTCTTCTGAAACATTCAATGGCAATCCTATGGCTATTACATCCTGATAATCTGATAATAGCTAATGCCGCAGTGCCAGAGGCTGTTGAAATGGCACAAATTGTATCCTTATTTATAAAACCCATAATAATTTAATTAACCCTAATCAAATAGAATTCTATATCCTCAGCTTTAATATTTTTTGCGATAATCTTTTTGTTCTTGTCAAGCAAAAATAAAGTCGGGCTTGTCATTATATCGTATTGGTGTATAATATCGCTGTAGATTGTCTCGTCGGTGATGTCAATTGTAATGACCTCTAGATCTTTATGTCGGCTTTTTATTAAATTTAATATTCTTTTCTCTTTAATGCATTTCTGACAATCGGCTTTGAAGAAGAAGATTACTATGTTTTTGTCAACAATATCGTTTAATGAAATAATGCTGTCATTTTCATCACTATAACTAATAATTGGAGCATTTGCGCCAATTATGATATTTCTCAAGACATCGGCTCTTTCAATAATATCTTTTCTAAGATTATCGCTTAAATTCTCGATGTCCAATCGGGAGAAATAATTATCGACTATATAAATGAATACAGATTCGTGTTTAATGTTTTCAGGAGTGAAATAATGAGAATATAAATACCAGAGTATATAGTCTCTAACTTCTTTACAATCATTAACTTTGTTGATTAATGCATTAATGTGCTTACATATATTTTCTGAGTCTAGATAAAAGATATAATTGTTGAAGTAATCGTCTAATTTATGTTTTAAGAGTCTTGAGTTAAGGATTCTGCTATCACATAATGGTATCTCATCAAAATAATGATCAACAATATATGCGTCCTTTCTTGATTTCTTATCTCTCAAGGAATCAGGGATATATATCTTTTCTATACATTTAATGTATGTGTTAAGGAATGAATTTTCATCTTTGCTTAGCATATTTTCCTGATAATCTAGCAGTATGTCAGAAATGGAGTCAATCTTGTTTTTGTTGTTCGGATTTTTATTGATTTCACTTCGTAAAGCATCAATATATAGATTATAATGTGTAGTCATTGCTATAACCTTGAAATATGCAGAAGTTTCCTTGCTTCCTTTTACTTTATATGTTTTATTGTCCATTAGCTCATCGATATGAATTGAAAATGTTTGATCAATACCTATAAGTATTTCAAAAACAGGTTGTTGTTTGCTGTCGGCAAGAACATAAATGCCTTCTTCGTATAAAGTGTTATTAGTAAAACTTTTTTTCTTTTGAGATATGGATGAAGTGTCAATAATAGCGTGAGTTTTATCGCTTTTGTATTTGATAAGGTAAAAAACACTATCGTTGAGACCCTTAATATTGATGTCTATCTGGGCTTGAGAAAAAAGATTATAATGAAATGTTAAAAGAAATAAACAGATAAATGTTAATTTGATAATTTTCATACTTAAAATGATTTATGAGCGAACAAAGATACTAAATCTTTTTGATAATAAAAAAATAAAGATTACTTTTGTAATTCAAAAACCATATAATAACCTAAATTTATGAGATGTCTTTCTTTATATAAGCTATTTGTATTTGTGATTGTCTTATTTGGCATTGAAAAGCTTTTTGCGCAAAAGAATGATATTATCCGTGTAGCATTTTGGAACTTTGAGAATTTTTTTGATCCGTTTGTCGATACTACACGTCATTATAATGAATTTACGGAGGAAGGTTCGCAGCATTGGACATTATCCAGATTTTATAAGAAACGAAACAATATGTACAAGGCGATTCTGTCTTTATCAGAAGGTAAACCGCTAGCGATTTTAGGTATTTGTGAGGTTGAAAATACTTTTGTTACAAGTATGTTGTTTAATGAGACACCTTTGAAGAAGCATAATTATAGAGTTGTTCATTATGAAGGTGAAGATAGGAGGGGTATTGATGTTGCGCTAGTTTATTCCATTGATAAACTGCAACTTATAAAAAGTGATGTTATTCATATACGTGATCCTGATAATAAGAAATTCAGGACACGTGATATTCTGTACGCTAAATTTTATGATAGAGGTGAAGATACCTTACATTGTTTTGTAAATCATTGGCCATCTCGTTATGGAGGTGAGAGAGAAACAATCTATTTAAGAAATATTGCAGCTGAAACATTGAAAAGAAAGATAGATTCGCTGGTGAAGATGAATGATAAAATACCCAAAATAATCGTTATGGGTGATTTTAATGATTCTCCGTACGATGAAAGTATAATTAAATATTTGGGAGCGGTTCCTTACAAGGATAAGATAAGATCCGATACTTTGATAAATCTTTTTGCAGATGATAAAACACTTGGTTTTAAAGGAACATTAAAACATCAATATCAATGGCAGACGTTTGATCAGATAATTGTAAGTGCTTCTTTATTAGATAATTTGGGAACAATAAGATATGTAGATGAATCGGCGTCAATTTTTCACGATGATTTTCTTTTTGTGAAAGATGAGACTTACGGCGGTGTAAAATTATTTCGTACTTATATCGGGCCTAAATATCAAGGAGGATATAGTGATCACCTTCCTATATATATAGATCTGGAAATCAAAAAGTAGGTGTTGGAATTATCGTTTGCAAATATCCTTATAATCGCAGTTCTTACAATTGTCGGCATTATCTGTTTGAGAAAATGGGATGTTCTTATCTGAGATTTCAATAATTAAATCTTCAAATAAACGGTCACACGAATTTAAGAAATTGTCATTATCAAATGTTTCGCTTTGATTATCTAATTGAAAAATACCTTTGCTCATTTTACGTAGTCCGAAAATACCTGGTTTAATTTTCTTTATTTCGGTATTTGTACTCTTTGCGTAAAGATATTTGTATGTGATTAGTTGTAATGATTTGTCTTTCAAATCTTTAAGATTATCGATATTGTTTTTTATCTTTACATCCTCATCGTATATTTGTCCGGTTTTATAATCTAAAACTCGTATGGTATCATTGACGGAATCTATTCTGTCGGCAAATCCAATAATTCTTGCGTTTTTCCCATTTATGCAGAAGGTATGAGATAGTTTTTGTTCTAAACCTATAATTTTTATTGTGTTGTTCTTTAAAA
Organism: Lentimicrobiaceae bacterium; assembly: GCA_015061335.1. Lineage (GTDB taxonomy): Bacteria > Bacteroidota > Bacteroidia > Bacteroidales > F082 > Limimorpha. Next base: position 36,391 of record SUWT01000003.1, read on the forward strand.
ATGTAATCTCAGTATTGATAAAGTTATTAATAAGTTTTTCAATCATTTTTTTGCTCAGATAATTAAATCCATTTTCTGGCAAACCATCTGGGAAGTTATTTTTAATGAGAGCTTTCTGATATGAGCTGCATAAAAATTTGTCAACGACCTGTTCATAAAGTTTTAAGTCTATGATATTATCACCAAAGTGTTCATATAAAAATTGGAATGTAGAGTGAATAATATTACCAATTACATTACTTTGTATTGATTCGTCAGTACTGGTATCATTTATATTTTCGATATATTTTATATAAAATTGCATTTTGCAATTAAGGTAGCAGCTTATGGAAGTGGGTGATAAATCCAGTAATTTTTTTTCTATTTTAGATAGTATTCTTTCATTTTTCTCTATAGATATATTTGCTTTATTGTTTTGTTGTTTAATTTCAGGACATTTATAGAATGACTCTATGATATTGATATTCTTGGATTTGTAAGGCATTTCGTGCAAGATTTGACGAATGAATCTACTTGCTTCACCTTCACCCATACCGTCAGCCAAAGTGTTGTAATAGATGTTTATATTATTTGCATTTTGCAATAGTCTATAGAAGTGATAGGCATATACTGCTTGTTTGTTCTTATATGTAGGTAGTCCGAAATTTTTTCTTAAGTCGAAAGGAATCAGACTGTTATTGTTTTTTGACTGTGGTAATATGCCTTCATTAACGCTCAGTATATGTATAGTGTCAAAATCTAGATTTCTTGTTTCCAGTAATCCCATTATTTGCAAGCCATTGATGTTACCTTTCAAATTGATACTCATTTCTTGAGAGGATTGTTTATATAGAGATTCTATATCACGGATATCTATCAGTATATTATATTTAAACAGTAGTTTTTCTATTTTATTGATAATTCTTCCTGCAATACTGATTTGGTTTTTAAGAAAATTTGATTTGTCGTTATCAGAAATAAGTTTATATATCAGTTTTAGGATGAGTTTTATTGAGTTAATACATTCGTTAGATGATTTCCATTTTATTGAGAACAGTTTTAAAAATTCATAAATGTTATTATGAGTTTTGAAATAATCGTAATCATCGATTTTAATGTAATATGTAGATTTGGAAATTTTATCTTCTTTCCAAGTAAGGAAATCCTTAAGTTCTGGAGGTGTGAGTAGAATTTTGGATAATTCCGAGCCCATGAGTTTTAGCAGTCCCCAGAAGTATATGGTATTATCTTTTTCGTTTATAAAATTCTGAAATGAAAAAAGTTGTATTATAAAATGATTGATAATGGTTTTAGAATAAGGATATCCCATTGTAACCTGTAAATCATCATAATTATGGGGTATGGAGTTCAGTACAGGTATTAAAAGTTTCTCATCAGCCAGAACAATGGCTTTTTTATTCTGAGTGTTTTTATCATCTTTGAGTAATTGTATTTGGAGAGCATTGGTTTGGACAGAATTGCCTGATACACCGATGATATTGATATTTTTTTTATCCGAGAAGTTATCGCTTAGGAATGTTTTTTTTATTCTTGGATGATTTTTGAAGAACTCTCTTGCAAAAAGTCCGGCTTCTTGTTTTTCATCTTCAAAATAATATTTGTCCAGATCCCAAAGAAGTACGGCTTTGTTACATTCAACTAGTCTTACTATAACAGACTCTTCGCTTTTTGTCATGGCATTGAAACCGGCGAAGATGATTTTTTTATTTCCTATTATCGATATGAGTTTATCATCACTCATCTCGTCTATATATCTGGTTATCATTCCATAGTATCCGCATTTCTCATTTGATAAAACATCTCTGAGAGATAGATAATAGTTATACAATGATTTAAAGAAGTGTAGATATGATGATTCTATTGGATTGTCGAGGTCAGGAGTCCAATTCTCTATTTCTTTGACTTCTGCCAAAAAGTTAAAGAATTTTTTAGCGTTTATCTCATATTGATCAATCTCATCAAAATCTTTAATCATTTGAGATGCGAGGCTAAACAGATCCTTTCTTGATGAAAAATCATTATTTTTGTTAATAATTTTAATTAACTCAAAAATAGCATCGACATTGTCTGCCAGATTTAAACCACTCCATTGTGACATGGCTTCTTGTATGGAAAGAATATCAGGAAGCCAAATATTGTAATTGATTCTTTTGGAAAGCTCGTTCCTTAATGTTAAAGCAGCACGTTTATTTGGAAATATTATAGTAAGATAATCTTTTGTGAGATCATAATTATCGACTATATATTCTGTTATTTTTGAGATAAAAGCCATGATGAAGCCTCCTTTAATTGTTCTTGTGTTCCTAGATCAAACCAATATTGAGGTTGAATAAAACAAGATTTAACATGATAATTTCTTGACAATTCTTTATATAAATCAAAAACGTAACATGGTTTTAGGTCAAAATTATTAAAATACTCAGGTTTTATTAAATGTATTCCACTAAATGACAGTAATTTATAATTTGATTTTATAGCGCCATATCCATCATATTTATCAGTTTCCATATTGTATCTTCCAAGAAAATTATCTTCAATATCAAACACAAGTTTTCTTTTATTATTGCGATTTTGAGTCAGAAGAATTGCAGCATTTTCAGATATGCAAAACTCTTCGTATATATATTTTAGGTTAATATCTGTTATTATATCTACGTTATGAATAAGTACGGCTTTGCTGTTCTTAAAGTAGGGGAGAGCTTTCAGAATGGCGCCTCCGGTATCGAATAACATATCACTTTCGTCGGATATATCGATGTCAAGCTTACTGAATTTTTCTTGTTTTAAGAAATCAATTATTTTATCGGCATGATGGTGAATGTTTATTACGAAATGGTTAAAACCTTGATTAACAAGATTATCTATTGCGGTTTCGAGCAAGGTTCTACCATTGATTTCAATCAATGCTTTTGGTTTATTAATGGTAAGTTCCTTTAATCTGGATCCTAAACCGGCAGCCAAGATAAATGCGGTTATCTTATTATTTTGTTTCATAAATGTATGATTTGTTTTGTACAATATGGTTTATAATAATTTTAATTTGCGGATAATTTTTATGAAGATAATCCGCGCATTTTTGAGCGAAGAAAACGGATCTATGTTGTCCTCCTGTACATCCGAAATTCACAAATAAATTTTTGAAATTTCTTTCCAGATAATTATTAACAGATTGGTTAACGATAGATTGAGTATAATTTATAAAGTCGTGAACTTCTTTTTTATCATAAAGAAAATCTTGAACATCCTTATCCAATCCATTTAGCTTTTTGTATTGTTCATAACGCCCTGGATTTGGCAATGCGCGGCAATCGAACACGAAACCACCTCCGTTTCCGCTGAAATCATCAGGGATACCGCCTTTTTTGTAAGAGAAACTGTTGATGATTACTGTAAGTTTTTCATTATCAGTAGGTTTATATCTGGGCAATAAAATCTCAATTTGGTCTAATACTGATTTTAATTCTTTTAATTCGAAAGGGAAAGATATGATTTTATTTAAAGAAATAAGTTCTTTCAATGCGTATGATATACTCTCTAAGAAATGTAATTTTTTTTGTATCAGTCCTCTAAATCCATAAGCTCCAAGTACTTGCAACAATCTTAACAATATAAATGATTTGTAATATTCGTCGAATTTTATTTTATCGAGTTGAATATATCTACTTAGTTTTTCTTTGTAATAATCGAGTAGTATTGTTTTTATTTTTTCTGGTAATTGAGCTTTTACTTGGTATAGTATAGAAACAATGTCGTATTGCAGAGGTCCTTTTCTTCCACCTTGATAATCAATAAAATATGTTTTATTGTTATTTATTATAATATTTCTTGACTGGAAATCTCTATACATGAAGAAATCGGAAGGAGCGTTTATTAGATACTCGGCTAGTGTTTGGAAATCTGAGTTTAATCTGGTTTCATTAAAGATGATGTCATCGTGAATTTTCAAGAAATAATATTTGAAATAGTTTAAATCATTGATGATGGAATTTTTGTCGAAAGCAGGGCTTGGGTAAGCTTTTGAGTAGTCGAGGTTTTTATTTCCAAATATTTGGAAATAAACCAGATTATCGATTGCTTGTTTGTAAAGATCTACTGTTTTATCATCGAAGTTATTATTACGAATACAGTTATTTACGTAGTCGAAAAGAGATGATTCTCCTAAGTCACTTTGAATATAGCAGGTAATATCATCATTTACTGCCAGAATTTGTGGTACGGGAAGATTGATTTTGTTAAAGTGTTCTGTAAATGATAGGAATGCGATATTTTCTTCCACATTAGTGTTATAGGTTGCGATATAACGGTTATTGTTTTCAGTAAAGATTCTGAAGTAGGAGCGAGAAGATCCTGATTTTGCCAATTCTGATATTTCTTTGACGTTTTCTTGTAAGTTATTATCAATCAATTTGATAATGATATTCTTTATTTCTTTGATTTTATTCATTTCTAACAAATGTAGGTTTACAAATTTACGATTATTTTTTAAAGAGAATCTGATTAAGAAAATAAAAAAATAAATGTAAATTTGCAGATTGAATTTTTGAGGATTAAAAAAATAATAGTTATGCATAATGATGAAAATATGGGCTTTGGCTCAAAGGCAGTTCACGCAGGTGCCATAGATTGTTTAGGTAGTGCAGTCACACCGATTTTTCAAACATCAACATTTCGTTTCAGAGACGTAGATCATGGAGCACGATGTTTTTCTGGAGAAGAGAACGGATACATATATACTCGTATCGGGAATCCGTCAATAACAGAGTTGGAAGAAGCTGTAGCTTCGCTGGAAGGTGGTTGTGGTTCTGTTGCGGTAAGTTCAGGTATGGCTGCTGTTAATACTGTTTATATGACATTTTTATCGCAGGGTAAGCATTTGGTTGCGCATAATTCGTTGTATGGACCTTCAAGAGGAGTGATGGAGAGCATATATCCCAAATATGGGGTAGAGTCATCGTTTGTTGATGCAACTGATACTGAAAATGTTAGAAATGCAATAAAAGATAACACAGCTTTGATATATCTTGAAACTCCTGCAAACCCGACAATGGGTATTATGGATATTGAGGCTATTTGCAAGATAGCACATGAACGTAATATACCGGTTTGTGTTGATAATACATTCTGCAGTCCTTATTTACAACAGCCTTTGGCTCTTGGAGCTGATGTGGTTCTGCACTCAATGACAAAATTTATCAATGGTCATGCTGACATTGTTGGAGGTATTGTCGTAGCAAAAGAGAAAGATATTTACACAAGATTGAGAGCCATTATGGTGAACATGGGCTTTAATATGGATCCGCATCAAGCATGGTTGACACGTAGAGGTCTTAAAACATTACCTATTCGTATTGACAGAGCACAGGAGAATGCTATTAAAGTTGCAGAATTCCTTGAGAATCATCCAAAAGTAGAATGGGTGTTATATCCGGGATTAAAATCACATCCACAATATGAGTTGGCAAAACGTCAGATGAAAGGACCTGGTGCAATGATCACATTCTGTTTAAAAGGAGGATTAGAGGCTGGTAAGAAACTGATGAACAATGTACATCTGGCGATGTTGGCAGTATCATTGGGAGGTATAGAGACACTTATTCAACATCCTGCTAGCATGACGCATTCTAAATTGAGCAAAGAAGCGAGAGAAAGTGCCGGTATAACAGATGGTCTGATCCGTTTCGCTGTAGGTATAGAAAATGTTGAGGATATTATAGCTGATTTAAGAGAGGCTTTAGAAAAAGCATGATAAATAATATTTTTTTTGTATATTACATTAAATTATTTTTATCTTTGCAGTCTAATATTATGTAGTGAAAACGATTACGTAGTCATGATTAACGGTTGTTTGTGGATTGTTATTGCGTAATCAATTAGTAATCAACACCCATCGGATTCTCGCAAGAGATGATGAATTAAAATTTTAATGAATATGAATGTTAACGAACGTGAAGAAACTGTTAAGCTGACAGAGCCTAACAATTTACAAGAAACTGTCGAACCTAAGGTTGAAATGGCAGAGGATCAAAAGAATGTCGAAGAGATTAATCCTGTAGAAAATCAAGAAGTTGTTGCTATTGATGAGGATACGGTCAATATTGACATTGAAGATGATGAAGAAAATGAGGAGAATGAAACTGATTATGATTTCTCTAGCTGTAATAAATTGCAACTCATAGAAATTCTTGAGGAGACAGTACAAGATACGGACGTTGTCAAAATAAAGGATAAGGTTGCAGCTATTAAGTTTAATTTCCTGAGATTGTGCAAAGAAGATAGAGATCGCGAGATGGAGCAATTCATCCTCGATGGTGGTGATAAGGATTCATACGAACATGTAGAAGACCCTCTTGAGATTCGTTTCAAAGCTGCTTTTAATATTTTTAAGGATAACAAGAATAAATTCAACGATATTCTTGAAAAACAAAAGGTTGAGAATCTTCAGCAGAAAGTAGCTATTCTAGAAGAACTTAAGCAATTAATATCATCAGAGGAGACATTAAAGAAGACATACGATGAATTCCGTAATCTCCAAGAGAGATGGAAAGAAATAGGTCAGGTTCCAGCAACAGAGATAACAAATCTTTGGAATAACTATCATTTCTTAGTAGAGAAGTTCTATGATAAAGTCAAGATCAACAGAGAACTGCGTGATTTAGATCTTAAGAAGAACTTGGAAGCCAAGATTGAGTTATGTGAAAAGACTGAAGAGTTGCTTCTTGAGAAATCAGTTACCAAAGCATTCAAGTTATTACAGAAATATCATGATGAATGGAAAGAGATAGGACCTGTTCCTCAAGATAAAAAGGATGAGATTTGGGAACGTTTCAAGAATACTACAGACAAGATCAATCAAATTCGTCGTGATCATTATTCAAAGATTCAAGATGATCAACAGGCTAATTATGATGCTAAACTAGCTATTTGTGAGAAGATGGAAGAACTTCTTAATGATAATATCAATAGCATTGGTGCATGGCAAAAGAAATCTGTTGATGTTAATGAACTCTTCAAGGTATGGAAGACTATCGGTCCTGCACAGAAGAAGCAAAACGATGAAATTTGGAATCGTTTCAAAGGTTCTATGGACAAATTCTTTGAGACAAAGAAAGAGTTCTTCAGCAGATTGAAGGAGCAACAGATAGATAATTATAACAGAAAGTTACAACTATGTGTTGAAGTTGAAGCTTTGATGGAAAGTAAAGAATGGAAGAAATCTACTGATTATATCAAGAAACTTCAAGAGGAATGGAAGAAGATAGGTCCTGTTCCAAAACGTCATTCTGATAAAATCTGGAAACGTTTCCGTTCTGCTTGCGATGCGTTCTTCAAGAATAAATCAGAACATTTCAGTGGAATCAAAGGTAAGGAAGAGGAGAATCTCAAACTTAAGAAAGAACTTATTGAACGTATTCAGGCATACGAGATAAAGAAAGAGCGTTCAGAAAATATGGAAGCAATAAAAGGTTTCCAAAGAGAATGGATGTCAATAGGTTTCGTTCCTATGAAATATAAGGACTCAGTACAAGAGGAATATCGTAAGAGTATTGATGCTTTGTTCGATAAGATGAAGATTACTGAAAATGAAATATCCACATCAGAATATCGTAATATGGTTGCGGGTATGAAAGATGATCCTGATGCACGTGAAAAGGTTAGAAGAGAACGTAACACATTGACTAATAAAATTAATAAGTTACGTGAGGAAATCAATATCTTGGAAAACAATATCGGTTTCTTCTCAAACAGTAAGCAATCAGAACTTCTTAAGGCTGAATATGAAAAGAAGATCAACAGAGCCAAGAATGATTTGAAAGTTTTAGAGGCAAAGTTAAAAATAATTAACGAACGATAAAATTTTAAAGAAAATGAAGTTGCACTGCAGTAATGTGGTGCAGCTTTTTTATTAATAGGTATGGGAGCGAATACATTTGGACATAATTTTACATTAACCACCTTTGGAGAATCGCATGGAATGGCTATAGGTGGTGTTATTGATGGCTGTCCTTCAGGATTGTCTCTTGATTTTGAAGCTATCAATGAGGAACTCAGAAGAAGAAAAACATCCTCCGATGCCATAATGTCGCAACGAAAAGAGAATGATGAGCTGATCTTTATGTCTGGAATTTTTGAAGGAAAGACTTTGGGAACACCGATAGCTTTTATGGTTGTCAATGAAGATCATCGTTCTTCAGATTATGATGATATAAAGAATATTTTTCGTCCCTCGCATGCCGACTTCACCTATTGTAATAAATATTTCGTTCACGACTATAGGGGTGGGGGAAGAAGCTCAGCCAGAACAATGCTGCCATTTGTGGTAGCAGGTGCAATCGCAAAACAAATTATAAAAAAATATAATATCAAGATACAATCATTTATAACACAAGTAGGCGAGTATAAAAAAAATTATTTCTCTCTTGATGAAGTGAATGAGATACTTCAAAAAATAAAAAACGATAATGATACCGTCGGTGCTGCTATTCGTGTTGAAATAAACAATGTTCCTATTGGTCTTGGCGAGCCTCATTTTAGAAAATTTCAGGCTGTTCTGGCTCATGCGATATTCAGTATTAACGCTGTCAAAGGATTTGAATATGGAGAGGGCTTTAATGCAGCCTCTATGAGAGGTTCTCAGTGTAATGATTTGTTTATCAATGATGATGGAAAAATTAGAACAAAAACCAATCATTCTGGAGGTGTTTTGGGTGGTATAACAAATGGAGAACAAATTTATTTTAATGTCGCTTTTAAACCAATACCAACGTTGATGCAAAAACAACAGACTGTAGATAAAGATGGTAATGAAATTTTTCTGAATCCTAAAGGACGACATGATGTTTGCGTTATACCTCGTGTACTTCCTGTCGTAGAGGCAATGACAGCAATGGTGTTGTTGGACTTTCTCCTTGAGAAATAAATCAATTTCGTTTTCGCTAAAACGTTTACTTGTTATAATTTGCCGAATACTGATTATAATCGTGACTTGCTACTGTGCGATTATATTTTTGTGCTCGGTTATTAATAATTGTGACGTAAATATCTGCTATCCCATGGCAGAAACGTTTTCATCAGCCCTTGAGAATGAATTGCTTTTTTGTTGTTTTTTTTCGATTCATATAATTCTCAAGGGCTTTTTTTTGACTGTGAGCTATGGACTTTGTCGAAAAAAGTAAAATAAATTTATTATTAGTAAAAATAATTACTATTTTTGTGTGTTAAAAAACGAGTATTATGGATATTTTAATGACATTATGTGATGCTTCTGCGAGTCAGGAAGTTATTACATCGTTTGCAACACCAGAAGCGTGGCGTTGGTTATTACAGTTTTGCATTATCGCAATAGGTTTATTAGCGGGTAACATTTTGAGACGTAAGGTGCCTTTTCTCAGAAAGAGTTTGATACCTTCAGCATTATTGGGTGGAGCTTTATTACTTTGTCTTAAACTCATTCCTGGAATGGATAACGTTGTCAACAAACAATCAATGGAGATTATCACATATCATGCACTCGGATTAGGCTTCGTTGCTCTCGCATTAAAAAACAACAAGATAGAATCAAAATCCTCGACGATGACCGTCATCGAAACCGGAACTCTCACTGCAAGTACTTATTTAATTCAAGCGATTGTTGGTTTAGGAGCGACTATACTTTTGTGGTATTTTGGAAAACATATATTCTATGCCAGCGGATTGCTTCTCCCAATGGGATACGGTCAAGGTCCTGGACAGGCTCTTAACTTCGGTACTATCTATGCAGGACAAGCTAATCTTCAAGGAATAGAGTTCGCCGGTGCCGACTTCGGACTTTCCATTGCAGCTATGGGATTTATTGTCGGTAGCTTGATAGGCGTCATTTACCTAAATATCTTACGTAAGAAAGGAATTATTAGCGTTCAAGAAATGGAAGAACGTCAGACAAATACATTAGACGATTATCAAAGCGAAGACGATATTCCGGATAGCGAATCCATAGATAAGTTCTCAATCCAGATCTGTCTCGTTCTCTTGGTTTATTTCTTCGTTTATCTCTTTGTAAACTGGATTCAGAAAATGGATCTCGGCGACTTCGGAACAAACACCTTGAAACCTATGTTATGGGGATTTAACTTCTTGTTCGGTACTTTGTTCGGTGTTATCGTTAAATGGATTATGAATAAATTTAAGAAAGTCAAACTGATGAGCCGTGAATATGCGAATAATTATCTTCTTAACCGTATCAGCGGTTTTTGTTTCGATATTATGATTGTCGCCGGTACAGCAGCTATCAGTTTCAAGAACTTGAGAGATTTCATAGTTCCTCTGATTATAGTATGCGTCTTAGGAGCCATCGCTACATTCTGGTATCTCCGCGCAGCTTCAAAACATCTTTATCCTACATATCAGAACGAAGGTTTCCTCAGCATGTTCGGTATGCTCACCGGAACAGCAAGTAACGGCATGATTCTTCTTCGTGAAATCGACCCTAAATTCGAGACTCCGGCTGCCAACAACTTGGTTTTACAAACATTCCCTGCCATTATCTTAGGATTCCCAATCATGCTCATCTTAGGATATGCACCGCAGTCGTTCCAAGCAACATTGATAACATTAGGAGTTGTTACAATTCTGTTTATAATCATGGCAGGATTTATCTTCAGGAAGAAGATTTTTAAAAGACGAAAGTAGAGACGTATCAATGATTTCTGCAAAATATAAACAAACATTGATAAGTCTTAAATGACAAAAGTCTAAGGACTAAAGATAAAAGGAGTGAGGTGTCGTTGAAAAATGACGCCTCTTTTTTTAGTGTAGAGTTTAGAGTTTAGAGTTTAGAGTGTGAGGTTGCAATAAATAACCTCTGCGATACTTTGCGCCTTTGCGAGAGAACCTTTCGACTTTCCCATTTAGACTTTAGATTTTCATCTTTAGACAAAAAAAGGACGCCATATCGCGCCCTCATAATTCCTAACTCCTCATTCCTAATTCCTAACTCCTCATTCCTAATTCCTCATTCCTAATTCCTAATTCCTAATTAAACCCCTACCGCAGCATAAAACGCTTTCGGAATGTCAGTCTCGAATTTCATATCTTCTCCTGTGACAGGATGTTTGAAGCATAACTTATAAGCGTGAAGTCCTAATCTGTGGATAGGATCGCTGCCGTCACCATATTTTGAGTCGCCGACAACAGGACAACCTAAATCCTGAAGATGAACTCTGATTTGATTCTTGCGACCGGTCTCCAACTGCATCTCGACGAGTGAATATCCGTTGCCAGACTTTATTTTCTTATAATGAGATACCGCATATTTACCTCCGTTGTCTTCCTGACTTGAATGTGTCACATAATGACTATCATCTTTAAGCCACGAAGCTATTGTACCTTGCGATTTAGGAAGCTCGCCATGAACCAAAGCGACATAGCGTCTATCGTAAACCCTCTCTTTCCAATCTTCTTCAAATTCGAGGGCTACTTTCTTGCTCTTAGCGAAAATCATCAAGCCTGAAGTGAATTTGTCGAGACGATGAACGGTGTGAGCATTAGCATGTTGATGCGATTTATCTAAATAATAATTAAGAATAGATTTGACGCTCTCATCTTTAGGACTTGTGCTGCTCGACAAGATGCCGGGTTTCTTTTCAATGACAAGAATATGATCATCTTCGAATACAATTTTAACCCAGAAGTTCTTGAATCTGTTGCCTTCGCTCGACTTCTTAATCGTGACACGCATATTAGGTTTCAGCAGGAAATCATGTTGCGAGACGGCTCTGTCGTTGACATTGACCAAGTCGTAAGTCAGCATTTTCTTCACTTTTGTACGGCTGATACCGTCCATAGCTTTCATCAGAAACTCCATCAGTTCGCATTCCTCTCTGACGATAAAATCAATCTCCTGCGATTTCTTTTTATACTTATTATTCTTGTTGTTATAATGTCTTGCCATCGTAAAAATTGTTTTGTGCAAAGTTAAGAATTTTTAGGTTATTTCTATAAATTGCTTACCAAATGATTTATGAATTTTTTAACGTGAAAGTTAATGAAAGTAGGATAGAAGTGTTAATTTCTGTTAAGGATTATCATCTTCGATTTCTGTTTTTACCTTATTTATTTCTTTAATTAATTGAGATTTTGTCGGTAGATACAATTGATATCATAATAATTCACATACATTTGTAATTGTCCTAAATCTTGATGAGACAATTTGTCGTTTTTCAATTCGATGATGACGAAACAACGTAGCAGACGGTTGTAAAAGACCAAATCTATAAAGAACTCCAACCGTTATTGACAGACTCCAATTCGTAATATTCACGTTTGTCAGGATCAGATATAGAAATAAGTTGTTTATATTGGTTCCAGTTCAATTGCGAACGCAGTGCGTTCGCAATCGGGTAAACTCTGTAAAATTGTCTGCTTTGTTCCAATGTTCTCACAGAAAAACCGCTGCCATATTCGGGAATCAATTTGTCAGCAAGATTCTTTATCAGGTAAGAACCATAATCAGCTCTGTCTTTTCCCTCCTGTTCCTCTTCGAAAATACGTTTGCCAATATCCCAATACATTCTTACACGACAGAAATCTACGCTTCTCACTGCCTTCTGACGCGCATTGTCGATTATGCTTTTCACATCATCAATAAAATTCTGATTGCTTAAATCTTTCTTTTCCATAACATAAATTTTGGTAATTAAAACTTTGTGTTCTCATCTGCAAAACTACAATCTCATCATCCTTTTGTCAAGACTTTTAAAAGGAAAAATTAAGCCATTAACAATTTTTAACGTAAATGTTAATGAAAGTAGGAGAGAAGTGTTAAGAATTTATTATTCTAATTTCTCTTCATTTCTCTTTTTCATTTCGTTAGTAATCATCTCTTTTAATTTATTTGTCGGTAAAAGATACTGAAACTCAGCGACTCCTATTGGTTTGTTGATGTCTTGTAGAGCCAACTCCACCTCAAGATGTTCCTTATTTGCACAAAGAATAATGCCTATAGAAGGATTTTCGTCAGGTGCTTTCTCCAGCTTATCCAACAACGATAAATAGAAATTCATCTTGCCGACATATTCCGGTTTAAATTCCCCGATCTTTAATTCAATAGCGACCATAGAACGTAACCTTCTGTGGAAGAATAACAAATCGACATGATATTCTTTGTTGTTAAATGACAAAGTATGTTGGTTGCCGATAAAGCTAAATCCGTTACCCAACTCCATGATGAAAGATGTGATTTTATTGACTAAGTGACGTTCTAAATCCAACTCTTTCAAAGGCTCGACAGCATCGATGAAACCAAGATGATAACGACTTCTGAAAATCTCATTTGCATATTCTGCATTTTCATTAGACATGGTAAAAGCGAAGTTGTTAGATCTCTCGCTTGCTTGTAATGAAAGATGGTACTCAGATTTCAAAGCGAGGTATAACATATTCCTAGACCAACCTTTTGAAACAACTTCATTGGCATAAAAAAGTGTGTGCTCAGCAGACAAATCATAGTTTATCAATAGTAGATTATGACCCCATGGCAAAACTGCGACAAGCTGTCGCAGTTTTTCATCTTCTTGATAATAACGAAGATAAAAACGTTTCATGTCCCATAGATTTCTTGGAGACAATCCCATGTTGGGATATTTTGCTTTCAAATCAGCGGACAATCTTTTTACGACGCTATCGCCATGTTTGCTGTCCAGTTTGCGTTCTTCCAACAATCTGCCGATCTCCCAATGAGAAGATATTATCGTTGTATTAATCTGCTTGGCAATCTGCACTCTTGAAGATTCTATAACTGCGATAGTCTCATGCAATAAATCCTGATAATCCTCTTCCTTGTAATTCTCTGATAATTCACCATTGTGATTTGTGATTTTTTTCATAATATTTTGGTATTAATATATATTCTCATCTGCAAAACTACAATCTCATCATCCTTTTGTCAAGACTTTTAAAAGGAAAAATTAAGCCATTAACAATTTTTAACGTAAATGTTAATGAAAGTAGGAGAGAAGTGTTAATTTTTATTAAGAAGGCAAATAGGCTTTGAGTTATGAGCGGTGGCTACGGGCTTGATGAAATGATGAGAAGATATGATGAAACATCAAGCTAAACCTGTTGATAAAAATCAATAATTTTTTCGAATAATATTGTTAAAGTTTCGGATAATTATTGCTAAATTTGTAGATGATTCGTTTAAAAATAATTTTCTTATATTAAACTTGTTTGTGTTGTCAAACCTATTATGTAATAAAGAATATATTTCGTGATGATGAATAAAGAAATTGTTGATATACAGGAAAATGAAATGTTGAAAGAATATCCGGAAGTCTTGGTGCAGTTGTTACGTGACCATACAACTGGAAAAAATATATTCTGGGCGACTCATGATTATGAGTGTTTAGGTGACGGATATGAATATAATTCTGAGATAACGATTGAATCTATCACAGGAGAGAATGGTTTTGTTGTTAAACCTCGTGTTCTTAAATCTAAAGAAAGCCAGACAGGTCGCGTAAAAGATATGGCTGAAGTTTTTACCCCATCATGGATATGTAATGCTCAGAATAATCTTGTTGATAATGCTTGGTTTGAAAGAGAAAATGTATTCAATATAGAAAGTGCTGATTCACGTTCATGGGAAGCGACAAAAGAAAAGATAATTTTTCCTGAAGGTAAGACATGGAAAGATTATGTTAAAGATACTCGCTTGGAAATAACCTGCGGTGAAGCTCCATATATTGTAAGTCGCTATGATACGACGACAGGTGCCTTTATTCCTTTGGAAAAACGCATTGGATTATTGGATAGAAAATTAAGAGTCGTAAGTGAAAATGTTGATACAAGCGGCGAATGGTTAGAGTGGGCGCAAGTGGCATATAAAAACACATTCGCTTATGAGTGGCAAGGCGACAATCTTTTGTTGGCAAGAGAGGCGATGTTGCTTTCTTTCATTGAATATTACCAGGCTAAGTTTGGAAAGAAACCTTTGGAGAAGTCGATAAAGACAATCGCCTATATAATCTCATGGAATGTATGGCAGATGGACGGACTGAAATGTGTAGTACCTAATTCTTGTAAGAATGGAGTGGTGGAAATAGTTTCTAATTTATTTGAGGAAGAAGAACAAGTCATTAACTGCCATGGATGTCAGCAAGATAAAATGCACAAACATAACGGAATATATTGTCAGCTTCGCGATTGGGGAGTTAGAGATCCAAAAACCGGCGAAAATAATATGAAGATTAGATTTGTAGATTTGTTTAAAAAATGAGTTATGGAAGGTGTAGAAATTATAGATGGTATTATATATGGCAGGGTGGATCCTCATATTTATGCGTTTGAAACCAATACTGTCCCGAACTTCTTGAAAGTCGGTGATACATATCGTCCTGTTAAAGTTAGGTTAGATGAATGGCGAAAACATTACAGCGATTTGGTTCAGAGATTTGATGAAGTAGCCAAAGTTGATGAGGATACTTATTTCAGAGATTATTCGGTTCATCATTATTTGGAACATGAGAAAAAGCTTGAAAGAATAAAAGATGAAGATTTTACAGAAGACTTGTATAAATCAAATGAGTTCTTTAGAGATGCAACAGAGAAAGATATTGAGGATGCAATTGCTGATATACAAAAGAATTTCAATGAGAATAGCGGGAAATATGTGTACTACAACATAGATGATCATTTGTCGAAAGATATTTCATACATTAGAGATGCAGATTGGAAACCAAGAGCTAATCAACAAGTCGTAATTGACAATTATTTGAATGCTGTTAAAAATGGAAGAACGAATCTTCTTATGTATGCAGTTATGCGTTTCGGTAAATCCTTTACGGCATTATGTTGTGCTAAGGAAAGCAACGCAAAACTTGTAGTTGTCGTTTGCGGAAAGACAGACGTGAAAGAGGAATGGCGAAAAAATGTTCTTAAGCCTAAAATATTAGAAGGTTACGGATTCGTTGATACTAATGAATTGGTAAAAAATCCCAATATTATTTCTTCAGAACTTAATGACAATAAGAAAGTGGTAGTTTTTCTTACATTGCAAGATTTGTTGGGAGATAATATTAAGGATAAACATTTGGATTTGTTTAATCTTAATCAAGAAGGTAAGATAGATTTGCTTATCATTGATGAAACACATTTCGCGGCGCGTTCCGAACAGACAGGAAAAGTGTTGAAGAATTTTCTGAAAAAAGATTTTAGACAAGAGGAAAAAGGTCAGGACGAGAGTATTGAAGATTTGCAAGAGTGCGTAAAACAGTTTAATCCGAAAGTTAAACTTCATCTTTCAGGAACTCCTTATCGTATTTTGATGAATGGTGAATTTACTAAAGATGATATAATAGCGTTTGTTCAATATGATGATATTGTTAGAGAACAAGAGAAATGGGATTCTGAGAATATGGAAGATGAAGAATGGAGAAATCCATATTACGGTTTCCCGCAAATGATTAGATTCGCTTTCAATCTTAATCAATCGTCTATTGACAGACTAAATCAGATGAAGAATACAGGAGTTGATTTTCATTTGAACACATTATTCAGACCAGCATCGTTGAACAAGGATGAAGACAACAATTATAAGAAATTCAAATATGAGAATGAAGTCTTGGATTTGCTTTATGCAATTGATGGAGCAAAAACAGATGAGAATATCTTCAGTTTTTTGAATTACGATAAAATCAAAAAAGGTAAAATGTGCCGTCATATTGTGATGGTACTTCCTTATAGAGCTTCATGTGATGCTATGGAGAATATGTTGAAAAACAATCATTTCAACAATCTTAATGATTACGAGCTTATAAATGTGGCAGGATTGGATTCTCCTAAAAAGTATTCTAACGCAGTGAACAATGTCATTAATGTTATAAATGATATAAAGGATTACGAGGAGAAAGACCAGAAGACAATAACTCTGACAGTAGGAAGAATGCTTACAGGAAGCACCGTCGAGTATTGGGATACAATGATATATCTTAAAGATACGTTATCGCCGCAAGAATATGATCAGGCGATATTCCGTCTTCAAAGTCAATACGTAAAGACGATAAAAGGTAAAGATGGAAAAGAGATAAAGTACGATATGAAACCTCAAACTCTTCTGGTTGATTTTGATCCGACAAGAATGTTTGTGATGCAGAATAGAAAGTCATTGATTTCTAATATAAATACTTCTATAAGAGGAAACGATGAGTTAGAAAACAGGTTGAAAGAAGAGCTGAGAATATCTCCAATTATATTGTTTAATAAGGATAAGATAAAGAAAGTAGAGCCTACGGATATTATTGATGAAGTATGCAAATATTCTGCTAATAAAAGTATTTTGGATGAAACTTTTGATGTTTCCGTTGACAATACATTTTTTGATGATGAGATATTTTTGTCACTGATAAGTAAACAACCTGAAATGTCGGCACATGGAACAGTGTTTATTTCCAAACCCAATATAGGTGAGGAAGATGACGCAGAAACTGAAGAAACAGATGTGAATGCAGAAGGTGAGAAAATAAAATCACAAGAAAAAGAATCAGAAAAAGATGATGATAGAGAACAAAAGTCATTGATAAGAAAATTACAGACATATTATTTTAAGATCTTGCTGTTTGCATATCTTTCTGATTTGGAGGAAAAGACAATATCAGACATAATAAATAATATTGAAAATGATGATAATGCAAAACGTATAGCAAATAATATCCAGCTCGATATAGAAGGATTAAAATATATCAGAGAGAAGATACATCCGGTGGCACTCAATGAATTGGAAAATAAAATCAATAATATGGATCGTTTGAGTGGAGATTATGAAGCAGATGTCAAGACTGCGATGCGTAGGTTCTCTCGATTGTCTGAGTCCGAAATAATAACACCAGAATGGATAGCGAAAGATATGATAGAACTTCTCCCTGATGATATTGGTAAAGATTTTAAGTTCTTGAATATTGCTGGTAAAACAGGAGAGTTTGAGTATGCTATAATAAAAAGATATGGAGACGATATCAAGAATAATATTTATACAATACCTACTTCTGGCGTTACATACGAATGTACTCGCAAGATGTTTCAGTTGTTAGGAATACCAACAAAAAATATATATACGGATTTTAATTCGTTCGATTTAATAGATAAAAACAAGAATCAAGATATAATAAAAACGTTATCAGATATGAAGTTTGATGCAGTAGTAGGAAATCCACCTTATCAAGAAGAAGGTCTTAATACGAGAAAAGCACCGATATATCATTTGTTTTATGATCTTGCTTTTAATTTGTCTGATAAGGTTTCACTTATATCGCCAGCCAGATTTTTATACAGGGTGGGACAAACACCAAAAGGATGGATGGATAGAATTTTAAATGACAAGCATTTTAAAGTTGTCGATTATTTCCAAAAATCAATAGATGTTTTTCCTACTGTTGTTATAAAAGGCGGTGTAGCTATTACATACCGTGATACAAAACAAGATTTTGGAAAGATAGAGTTCTTTTCAAATTTTCCTGAGTTAAAGACAATATTGCAAAAAGTATATATTCATAACGATTTTAAAAAAGAGGAATTTTCAAGAATAGTTTCATCTCAGGGAATTTATAGATTCTCCAATTTGGCATTAAAAGAACATCCTGAAATTTTAGCTATTCAAGGTCAAGGAACAGCAGCAAAAATTACATCAAGAGGTTTTGAAAAATTATCAGATATATTTTTGGCAACAGAACCTGAAAATACAGATGATTATGTTAAGATAATAGGTTTGTCAAATGGTCGTCGTGTTTTGAAGTGGATAAAGGTATCTTATATTCAAAATGTAGAT
Organism: Lentimicrobiaceae bacterium; assembly: GCA_015061335.1. GTDB lineage: Bacteria > Bacteroidota > Bacteroidia > Bacteroidales > F082 > Limimorpha. The sequence continues at coordinate 55,184 of SUWT01000003.1, forward strand.
TCTCTAAATTTTTATAAGGTTTTTGTGCCTGAGGCAAATGGTACAGGAGCAATAGGTGAGGTGTTAAGTACGCCGATGATCGGCTCGCCGATGATCGGCCATACAGATACATTTTTAACTGTCGGAATGTTTAATGATTATGGAGATGCTAATAATTGTTTGAAATATGTCAGTTCCAAATTTGCTAGAACGTTGTTAGGAACTTTGAAGGCTACTCAGCATAATCCACGAGATACATGGGCAAATGTTCCTCTTCAAGATTTTACAGAAAAATCAGATATAGATTGGACTCAACCAATATCAGATATAGACAAGCAACTTTACAGAAAGTATAATCTGTCAGAAGAAGAAATTGCTTTCATAGAAAGAATGATAAAATCGATGGAGTAGAGAATGTGTATTGATGTAGGTAAATAAAAAAACGTATGGCATTATTTTCAGAAAGATATGGGTATGTAAAACCTGACGACATTATAATAAGAGAAAGAATAAACGAACCAATATTAAATAGTATTGACAACTGGCTTTATGATATTCCTGAGGATAATAAATGGTTTGAGATACAACGTTTTTTTTGGACACGATTTTTGAATAATAAGGTGTCAGATTTAGACAAGCAATGGGATTTTCATTATTATGATATAGTTAGAAAATACATTGGTAGCCGAGACATTGAATGGTATAAAAAATTAGATGCAATCGAATTTATACTGCCGTATATTAAAGATGAGTACGGAGATTCTTTTTGCGAACAAGAAATAGACGAGTTAAATGCTGAATTCAGCAGACATAATTTTGCTTATCGTATCATTGATTATAAAATTGTTGAAGTTAATTCTGAGGAAGAGATTCGTTCGATTGAAAATGCTCTCGATAATCCTATATCAGAAGTTGGCGTTCATTTAAGAACAGCGTTGGAAAAAATATCTTCATCACAAAAAGAACCTGATAGCAGAAACTCCATTAAGGAATCAATCTCTGCTGTTGAATGTTATTGCCGAAACAAAACAAATACTACATCATTTGGAGCTGCAATAAATCAAATAGAGAAAAAAATATATATCAACAAGCAGTTGAAAGAAGGACTAAACAAGATTTATGCATACACATGTAATGGCGATACAGGTATTCGCCATGCATTGATGGATGATGATAATCCACCTACAAAAGATGAGGCGATTTTTATGTTGGTAATGTGTAGTGCTTTTATTAATTACTTTACAAAGAAGTTAGGGTGAATAAAGTATAGTAAATTGTTGTATAGTTGTCACAATTAAGAAAAATGGAATTTTATAATAAGACAAAATATAATATTGACGATATATATTATTTAATAGAAAGTGAAGCAGAAGAATCTATTTATCTCGACTTTAAAGCAGCAGGTTCACTGAGTAAAGAACCTAAGAAAAAAGAAGAAATAGCAAAAGATGTATCTGCTTTCGCAAACTCAGATGGTGGTATCATTGTATATGGTTTAGAGGAGCGAGACCATAAAGCTCACAAATTATCATATATAGACGGAAATACGTATACAAAAGAGTGGTTAGAACAGGTTGTTCTAGATAATATCCAACGGCGAATAGAAAACCTTGAAATATTCCCAATTCGAGAAAACGGCGATATGACCAAGACGATTTATGTTGTCAAAATTCCTCGTAGTAGTAACTCTCCTCATATGAGTGCAGACAAGTGTTATTATAAGCGCAATAATTTTCGCTCTGTTAAGATGGAAGAATATGAGGTTAGAGATTTGTTTTATCGAGAGTCGGTCCCAGATTTAAGGATATCAGAATATTTATTTGATAAAATTAAGGAAGATTCAGACTGCATAACATTTTGTATTCTGGTTCAAGTCGCAAATATTAGTAATACAATAGCGACACTATATAAGTTGAATTGTTACATAAGTGCTTTTGAAAATATTCACAATTATTGTGGTAAGTATATATCAGAATTTATAAGTCCAACTATAGTAAATGATAATAAATTGAAAATTTCTGAAATGGGAAAATGTCCGTTGTTTCCTAATGAGGTCTTGGATATGTTAAGAGTTGAATTTCAAATTAAAAAAGATAAAATTCATGACTTCGTCAATAATACAACATTCGAATTTGTTCTGATGTTTGCAAACAAAACAGACAAGGTATCTTTTTTAGCCAAAGATTTTAATTTCAATTAAAATTAAAACAATCTCTGAGAACACTATGCTCCTCCCATCAATGACATATAAAGAGATGTACGATAATCTCGCAGCAGACCTTGAAAAGATTAAGATAAAGAAAGAATATCTTTTGCCGAGGGCTGTTAAAGAACTCAAAAAGGAAATGAGATTTCCTGCTTGGAGATACTATGAATATACAATTCCAGCCTCGGGTAATAAGTATGTAATATTCTTCTATGCAGATAACAAATTCTCTGTTCAAAATCCTAAAACAGATTATTTTTGTCTTGCATACGATGATGATGGTAGAAATGTAATTAAATGGGGTGCAAGATGTTTTGTGCCAGATGGTGGAGAAATGATGCTTCTCAGAGAAATACAACTATATACAATTCACTTTTTCGCTAGATATAAAGAACGCTGGTTAAATAATGAATCGAGATATAAAAACATGTCGCTCAGTGCAAATGATGTTGCTTGCATATATCTGTCAAGAAACAAAGATAATGCAATGCCAATCGAAATGAATGATGAGATTAATAAACGTTTAGATAAATACGGAGAAGGAGCAAAGTACGGATATCGTGTCAGAGACGGATTTTGCTTCACACTGACAGATGGTCAACAGGTGAAAGGAGAAGATTCCAAAGAGAGACCCATAGCGCGATACGTAGTGTATAAAACCTTTATGAACGAGTCAGACATGGCTGATACGCAACTGTCAGCCATAGATAAAGAATATTACCAATCTTGGTTGCAATACCAACGAGTTATGCAAGAGAAATTGCAAAGCGGCAATACAACCTTAATACTTGAAAAATAGTCGAAAGACAAAAGTCTAAAGTCTAAAGGGAAGAAGTATGAACCACCTTCCTACCAAGTTCCTAATCATTTTAAACCTGAGAAACTGAAAATCTGAAAACCTGAGACGTCAAAATCTCCAACTTTGAGACTCTGTGTCTTTGCGACCTATTATCAAAAAATCTCCTATCATCTGCATCAGATGACCTTAAATTCAGACAAGAAATTCGATGATTTCAGTCAAGATAATTAATTTTCAAAAAAAGTAAAACTATCACAAAATTCCTTACATTTGCAAAGGGCATTAAGCTCATGACCCATGGCTCACAGCTCAATGCAAAAATCTTGAATTATTAATTATTATAAAAATAACAATATATGGAAATCAATCAGTTAAAAGATGTAGCATCACAGGTAAGACGTGATATCATCAGAATGGTTCATGCTTGTCAATCAGGACACCCAGGCGGTTCATTGGGAGCTACCGACATCGTCACGGCTCTTTATTTCGATCAAATGCAAATCAATCCTGAGAAATTTGCGATGGATGGAGCAGGAGAGGACGTGTTCTTCCTTTCTAACGGTCACATCAGCCCAATGTTCTATAGCGTTTTGGCACGTCGCGGATATTTCCCTGTCTCAGAATTGGCAACATTCCGTCGCCTCGGCACTCGCCTTCAAGGTCACCCTACAACAGCAGAAAACCTCCCAGGCGTAAGAGTAGCCAGCGGTTCTTTAGGACAAGGCATGTCGGTGGCAATAGGCGTCGCTGAAGCCAAAAAACTCATGAAAGATGACCATATCGTTTACGTCTTGATGGGCGACGGCGAACAAGAAGAAGGTCAGATCTGGGAAGCAGCAATGTATGCTCCGGCTAAAAAGGTCGATAACCTCATCGCCATCGTTGACTACAACAAAAAACAAATCGACGGCTCAACAGACGATGTCATGAACCTCGGCGACCTCAGAGCTAAATACGAATCTTTCGGATGGAAAGTCTGGGAATGCAACGGCAATGACATGCAGGAAGTCGTTGACACATTGACAAAAATGCGCGAAAACACTCACAAAGGTCAGGCTCAGATCCTTCTCGCACACACAGAAATGGGTATGGGTGTTGACTTCATGATGGGAACTCATAAATGGCACGGCGTCGCACCTAACGACGAACAAGCCGCTAACGCTTTATCACAACTTAAAGAAACTTTAGGAGATTATTAATTTCAAAAACACATTATCATGGATTTCACAGTACAAAATTATAAAGATACAAGATCAGGATTTGGTGAAGGTCTTTTAGAAGCAGCAAAACGCAATCCTAAAGTCGTTGGTCTCTGCGCCGACTTAATCGGTTCTCTCAAGATGGACGCTTTCGCAAAAGAATTCCCGGAAAGATTTTTCCAAGTGGGTATCGCAGAAGCTAATATGATCGGCATCGCTGCAGGTTTGAGCATCGGCGGCATGGTTCCTTTCACAGGTACTTTCGCTAACTTCTCAACAGCTCGCGTCTTTGACCAAATCCGTCAAGTGGTTTCTTATTCAAATAAAAACGTCAAGATCTGCGCTTCACACGCTGGTCTCACTCTCGGCGAAGACGGTGCTACTCACCAGACTTTAGAAGACATCGGCATGATGAAGATGTTACCTAACATGACAGTCATCGTCCCATGCGACTTCAACCAGACAAAAGCTGCAACTATCGCTGTAGCAGAACACGACGGTCCTGTTTACTTACGTTTTGGTCGTCCGAAAGTAGCTAACTTCACTCCAGCCGATGAGCCATTCGTAATAGGTAAGGCTCAGATGATGCAAGAAGGTACAGACGTGACAATCTTCGCTTGCGGTCATATGGTATGGAAAGCTGTTCAGGCACTTCCAATCTTGAAAGAAATGGGTATCAACGTAGAACTTATCAATATCCACACAATTAAACCTCTTGACGTTGAAGCAGTCATCGCATCAGCCAAGAAGACAGGTTGCGTTGTCACAGCAGAAGAACACCAACTCAACGGCGGTCTGTTCGACAGCATCTCACAAGTACTTTCAAGAAACTGCCCAACTCCAATGGAAGCAGTAGCGGTATTCGATCAATACGGACAAAGCGGCACACCAGACGAACTCTTGAAACACTATCATTTAGATACAGAAGACATCGTCGAAGCAGCCAAGAGAGCTATCGCAAGAAAAAATAAATAATCTATATTTTGTATAAAAAGAAAATCCCGTGAGAATAATACCTCCGGGATTTTTTTATTGATAAATTTAAAAGAAATTATTTCGTTATCTTACTGGTCTGGCATAATGATAGACTCTTCTCTTCCGACATCTTTCTGATTGCAATTACATCGGTACGATTCTCAATATTAATTACATTAATGCTTTTGTCTTTATCACTCAGTGCTTTTACGTCATAGTCAAAATCTCTGCAGGCTTTAATAAGATCTTCGCATGATTTTGCATCTATTACTGAATATTCAAAATTCTTAATGGCATCTTCTATATTAGCGGTCATTCTTTTGGTAGCTGCATCCTTCTTGGCTTCTCCGCCAAAACGGTATATTTGCTTGCCGTTAATTACCGTATCTGCTTTTTTTGTGGCAACAGGAATTTCTGTAGCTTTCTTGTTTTTAGAAGTGATAGGAGTCTCTTCCTTTTGATTAATTTCGTTGTTATTTTTATCTACTTGATTTTCACATGAGAAGAAGAGAAAACCTAAACATAAACTAACTGTCAATACAATTCTTTTCATACTAAAACTATTATTTTGCAAAAATATGATATTTATCGAAATAATTTATAAATTTGCAGTTTATTTTTTCTAAATAGGAATTAACATATTATAATATGAGTAAACTAGTTGTTGTTGCCCTTGGTGGTAACGCATTATTAAGAAGTAATCAAAAAGGAACATATCAAGAACAAATTGCGAATGTAACAGAAACCTGTCAAGCCTTGGTGGATTTTCTTAAACGTGGTAACCGATTGATTATTGGTCACGGTAATGGTCCGCAAGTTGGAAATGTTATGTTACAACATGAAGCAGGACAGAAGATATTTGAATTACCATCGATGCCAATGGATTATTGTGTTTCTGAGACACAAGGTTCTATAGGATATCTTATAGAACTTGGTTTTAAGAAAGTTTTGGCACAGGAAAATATTGATAGAAATGTCGTCACACTGATTACACAGGTCGTTGTTGATAAAAATGATCCAATGTTTCAGAATCCTACTAAACCCGTAGGACCGTATTACACTAAAGAGGAGGCTGATGACTATTCAGAACAGACAGGAGCTGTTTTTCATGAAGATCCTAGAGGTCGTGGTTGGCGTAAAGTCGTACCATCGCCACAACCTATCAAGATTAATAATATAGATATTGTCAAGACTTTGGCTGATGCTGGTAATATCGTTGTGACTGTTGGAGGAGGTGGAATTCCTGTTGTTGAGAATAATGGTTATGTGTCAGGTATTGAAGCTGTTATAGATAAAGATCTTGCATCTTCCTTGGCTGCAATTCATGTAAATGCTGATGCTTTTTATATTCTTACCGATGTGCCACAGGCATATATCAATTTCAAAAAGGAAAATCAAGAGGCTCTTGGAATTATAACTGTTGCACAAGCCAAACAATATCTTGCTGATGGACAATTCACAGAAGGTAGCATGGCTCCAAAGATGCGTGCTGCCATTAAATTCGTTGAAGCGACAGGTAAGGAAGCTGTTATCACAGATGCCACTACATTATCAGATGAAAATGGTGGAACAAGAATTATAGCTTAACTGTTAAATTATAGAGACTCAAGAATATAAGCTGTTAAGCAAAATTCTTGAGCCTCTTTTTTTATGTCTTTATGATTTATTTAAGATATTTATCTAACCAATTATAAAATCTTCTTTGCCATAATATTCCGTTTTGTGCTTGTAAGACCCAGTGATTCTCATCCGGGAAGTATAAAAACTCGGCGGGAATGCCTCTTAATACCGCGGCATTATAAGCTTGCATGCCTTGTGTGAAGCAAATTCTGTAGTCCTTGGCACCATGGATAACCATGATAGGAGCGGTCCATTTATCTACAAATTTATGAGGTGAATTGGCATACGACCATTGTACTACAGGATTATCCTTGTCCCAATAAGGTCCGCCTAAATCCCAATTGACAAACCACATCTCCTCTGTCTCAAGATATTGTGACTCAAAGTTAAACATACCATCGTGTGCTATCAAAGCTTTGAAACGTCCTTCATGATGACCGGCAAGCCAGAATACGGAGAAACCACCGAAACTTGCTCCTACAGCACCAAGTCGGTTCTCATCAATAAATGGTTCTTTCGCTAAAGCATCTATGGCAGAAAGATAATCTTTCATACATTGACCACCATAGTCACCGCTTATGGCTTCATTCCATTCTTGTCCAAAACCAGGCAAGCCTCTACGATTAGGTGCTACTACTATATAGTCGTTCGCAGCCATCATTTGGAAGTTCCAACGGTATGACCAAAACTGACTTACAGTACTTTGAGGTCCGCCTTCACAGTAAAGCAATGCCGGATATTTTTTGTTCTTATCAAAATGAGGTGGATATATTACCCATACCAACATTCTTTTGCCATCTGTGGTCTCAATCCAGCGTTCTTCTACATTGCCCATGGTTAACTGGTTAAAAATGTTGTCATTGACGCTAGTGATCTGCGTCGCTTCACCACTATTAGGATCAACTAGGAATAATTCTGTCGGTCGTGACATTGATTGACGTCCTGCAACAAGTTTGTCACCGGCCCATGCTAAAGAAATATAGTTGTGCTTTCCTTCTGTAATTTTCCTGATACTGCCAGTGCTGAGACTTAAAGCATATATCTGGTCTGTGGCGTGACGATCGCTGATGAAATATATAGATTCTCCATCAGCTGACCATAGAAGATGTGTGGCGTTTTGATCAAAACCTATAGAATAGTCTTTCTTCTCTCCAGTAGTTAGATCCATGACATAAAGACGTTGCTTGTCTGCTTCATAACCATCACGTTCCATACTCTCCCAAGCTATTTTGTCACCCTTAGGAGAAACAACGACATTCATATCGTAACCCATCATTCCATTAGTGAGATTCTTACATTCTCCAGTAGGTATGTTGTATTGATAAATGTCTGTATTTGTTGAAATCGCATATTCTAATCCAACTTTCTTCCTGCAAGAATAAAGAATATTCTGTCCGTCATTAGTCCAAGCGATCTGTTCCATGCCTCCCCATGGTCTCACTGGAGCTTCCCACATTTCTCCGTTCATGATGTCAAGTTTGGTTTTACCATTATCAGAAGTGACGAAAATATGACTGTAGGTGTCAACCCATTGATCCCAATGACGATACATCAGGTCATTGTTGATTCTTCCAGATGAAAGAGGAAGATCTGGGTAGATATCTGCGACATTGTCTTTTAGCTTTACCTCTGCGTTGAAGAGCAACTGTGACTCGTCTGGTGAATATTTAAATCCACTAATGCCTCCTTCTACAAAAGAGACTTGCTTTCTTTCACTTCCGTCAGTATTCATCTCCCATACCTGCATCTCACCACTATCGGCGCACATAAATAGTATCTTTGAACCATCTTTATTCCATGTCGGACTATATTCGCTTGATAATGATGATGTTAAACATCTGTTGTTGTTGCCGTCAATATCAATGATGTAAATATCACTCTTACTTCTGTTCTCTTCAATAATGAAGTAAGTTAGGCTGTAAACAATCTGTTTGCCATCAGGAGATACTGAGTATTCGCCCAAACGATTCATCGACCATAAAACCTCCGGCGTCATAATGTCTGATTGAAGTACTAGATCTTGAGGCGGTGTGTAAGAAGCTTCTGTTTTGTCGTTCTTCTCACTGCACGAAGCTAATGTTAAAGCTACTAATGCCATGATAATAATGTTTTTTCTCATAATAAATATTATTTGGATTGTAATTCATTCTGCACTCTACAATTTAAAACTACAAAGGTAGTGTTTTTTAATTAAAGAAACAAATGAACGCTTAAATAAGTATTTATATGCAGAAAAAACAATTATTACGATAAAGAAATTACTGCTCTACAAATATTAATTTATCTGTATCATAGCCTTTTTCTTTTGCAACATTAATGATTCTTTGCAAGATGTCGTTATTGAGCTGTGGCGTTCTTGATAGAATCCATAGGTATTTGGGAGAATTACCTCCAACTAAGACATATTGATAATCATTGTCAATCATCAATACTCTGTAATCTGAATAAAAATTCATGAAGAACGATACTCTCAATAGACCGGAAATATCGGTTGTCTTAGCCTTTCCTATCGACTCCTTGAATTTTCCGTCACGATAACCCTGATTGATAACTTTAATGTTACCATCCGGTTCTAAAATGTATTCTGCTGTTACGTTCTGCATGTCGCGTTCAAAACTATGATCGAAGCGCGCTATTTCATACCATTTCCCGAGATATTTATTTAACTCGATGGCAACAGGTTGATTATCAATTTTATTTGATGAAAATAAACCTATTAAAGTAAAGATGAATAATTTTGTGTTCATAGATTTTGTTTTTTTAAATATAACAGAATCATGTGCCTATTGTTCGATTTATATGAATAAATCATGAATTATTTTTTTTGTTTAGGCTAACATTCTTGTTATTTAGTTGATAATTAATTATCTTTGCGGAAAAATATTGATATGAGAAAAATTTTACTGTTTATTATTATCATTTCATCGGTATTCTCGCTTAATGCTCAACAAAGTCTTGTATATCAATCTTATGTATTAGACTCCGATAGTGGTGATACTTCTTTCGTGGAGGTGAAACGTTTTGGGAGACAGCTAAAGATTCAGGATATTAATACTTTTGAGGGTCAACTTATTCCGGGGATGTCGGAAAAGATTGTTTATGCTGATTATAAGGCTAATCGTGTCTATAATCAATCTAGGTTTGATGATGGTGACGTATATTATTGTTCTCATTCATTTGAAAATTCTAATGTGACATATACATTGGAAGGTGAGGAATATATGAATGGATATGAATGTAGAAAATATCGTACAACTATTAATTCTAATTCCATTGAAATATGGATGACCGATAAGCTTGGTTTTAATGCAACACCTATAGTAAATAGAGGATTTTTAAGGGGTGTATTGGTACGTCAGGTGATAAACGGAAATCGTATAACAGAATTAAATAGTGTCATCAAAGATAAAAGAATAAAACAAGAAAGAATTCCTATCGACCTCGGAATTTTGGTTCCGGCAAAGGAAATGACCAGGATTACTAGTGACAAACTGGTGATAAAGAAAAATATTTTCGATAATGAACAGATTTATTTTGCTGATATTGAAAAGTTTGAAGGAGAAATACCTTACGATTCCGTTATTCATTTCGCTCATGGTACATTGATATTGAAAAGAGTATATTTGGATACCCTACCAGAACATTATAGTTATTTTATTGAGATGAAGGAGCAATCTAATGGTGATGCGTACGATCGTTCCGGTTCTGTCTTCGTTATTCCAACCGATAGAGAATTGAGTCTTGAAGATGCTTTGCTGAATGATATTGAATTGCTTCATTCTTATACAGATAGAAGAGGAATCACTTATAGAGCTATCAAACTGGAGGATGATTTCGTTCCTGTGGTAGAATTGATTAGATTTTTTACACCTTTCGGCGTCAATCATTATAATGACAGAGTGCATATCGATGGTTTGGAATGGTCTGACATGGCCTATTATAAACAAGAAGTGACAGAATTAAGCAAACATTTGAGAGGTGATGTTCTTATAGGAGCCTTTATTGGTAATTATGATAGCGGAGGTCATATGCTAAGTTTAGATCTGAATGCGTACCCAGGTGATTATAAATGGGATATCTCACAAAATGATGATTGGACGCTTCCTTTGTTTAATACTTGTAATGTTATGGAAATGGCTGGTCAACATTATGGACGACTCTTTAAAACTGATAGCCTCGTGGTAGAGTTTGATGTGCCTGAAAATGTCGATAATCTTCGTCTTAGATATATTACTACAGGCCATGGAGGCTGGGGCGGAGGGGATGAGTTTAATCCTAAAGAGAATACTATCATAATCGACGGGGAGAAGAAGTTTACATATACTCCTTGGCGTTGTGACTGTGCTACATTTAGAGAATTAAATCCCGTCTCCGGTAACTTCTGGAATGCACAATCGTCTTCCGATTTGTCTCGTTCTGGTTGGTGCCCAGGATTGGCGGCACAGCCTGTGTATTTCGATATGAGTTTCTTAGAACCTGGTAAACATACTATAACAATAGCTATACCCCAAGGCGATGACGAGGGTAGCAGTTTTAACCATTGGATGGTATCAGGTGTTCTTATCGGAACTGAGAATAAAATAATAGAAGAAATTGTTCTGCCGGAGTAGTAATACTCTCGTTTGTATTATATTAACTTAGAAATAATTATTTTGAAAATAGCTGTTAACACACGTTTATTATTAAAAGATAAATTGGAAGGAATAGGATGGGTCGCATACGAATGTCTTAAAAGAATCGTGACAAATCATCCTGATGACGACTTCTATTTTATCTTCGATAGAGAACCTGATGAGAAATTTATCTTCGCAGAGAATGTGAAACCTGTAGTGCTTTTCCCTCAGGCCCGTCACCCTTTCTTATATATAGCGTACTTCGAATTTTCTGTCGCTAGATTCCTACGTAAACTGAAACCAGATTTGTATCTCTCCACAGATGCTTATCTTAGCCTCAGAAGTAAAACTAAACAACTGGCAGTGTTTCACGATCTCAATTTTGAACATTTCCCTCAAGACTTTCCGAAAATTCATCTATGGCATTATAAGAAATTCTTTCCTAAATATGCCAAGAAAGCAGATAGAATAATTACTGTTTCTGAATTTTCAAAACAAGATATATGTAAAAACTATGGTATTGACCCATCAAAGATTGATGTGGTCTATAATGGCGCTAACGCTGATTTCTGTCCTGTTGATGATAATGTCAAAATTGAAATCAGAAGCAAATTCTCTCAAGGTAAACCATATTTTATGTTCGTGGGATCATTGCATCCTCGTAAGAATCTGGCACGATTATTCACTGCTTTTGATATTTTTAAAAAAAGAACAACCAACGATGTTAAACTCCTCATTGTCGGGAATAAAAAATGGTGGACGGAGCCTATAAAAAATGCTTACGACTCTATGACTCACAAAGATGATGTTATTTTTACTGGAAGATTGTCTGCTGAGGATCTTCATTTAGTTACAGCATCAGCTTTGGCTTCTGTTTATGTCTCTTATTTTGAGGGTTTTGGCATTCCTATTGTGGAAGCTTTTAAATGTGATACCCCCGTTATAACATCCAATGTTACTTCGATGCCTGAAGTAGCCGCAAACGCAGCTCTTCTGATAGATCCTTTTAATGAGCAATCAATTGCAGAGGCTATGGAGAAAATCCTGGATGAAGATGTACGTCATGACCTTATAGAGAAAGGAAGAATTAGACGTCAGGATTTTTCCTGGGATAAGGCTGCCGAAGGATGGTGGAATAGTATAATAAATTTGTTAAATTAATTTAAGGATGCCATATCATGGCAATAATCAATTATAAAAAATAAAAATATGAATATTTTAGTATTAGGTTCAGGTGGACGTGAGTATGCTTTGGCATGGAAATTATCACAAAGTCAATTGGTTAGTAAGATCTATATCGCCCCAGGTAACGCAGGAACAAATTCAATAGGCGAGAATGTCGTTATCAATATATCTGATTTTAATGTTGTTAAAGAAACTGTGTTGAATTATAATATCGATATGCTTGTTGTTGGTCCGGAACAACCTCTTGTTGATGGTATAGTGGATTTCTTTAAAAATGATGAACAACTTAAGAATATTAAAATCATTGGTCCTGATAAAAATGGAGCTCAACTCGAAGGTAGCAAAGCTTTTGCAAAGAACTTTATGGAGAAGTATAACATTCCTACAGCTTCTTGTTTTACAGTTACTTCCTCGAATCTTGCTGACGGTCTGAATTATCTCGCAACACAAAGACCACCATTCGTTTTGAAAGCTGATGGACTGGCTGCAGGTAAAGGTGTGCTGATAATTGATTCTCTGGAAGAGGCTCAAAATGAACTGAAAGAAATGCTCTCAGGAAAATTCGGTTCTGCTTCCGCAAAGGTTGTGATAGAAACATTCTTAAAGGGTATTGAAGTCTCAATGTTTGTTCTTACTGATGGAGAACATTATGTCATCCTTCCGGAAGCTAAGGATTATAAACGCATAGGTGATGGAGATACCGGACTTAATACTGGTGGCATGGGTGCAGTCTCTCCGGTTCCTTTTGTTACAAAAGATTTTGTGGAAAAAGTGGAAAATAGAATCATTAAACCTACTATCGAAGGACTCAAAAATGAGAAAATTGATTATAAAGGCTTCATTTTCTTGGGATTGATGAATGTCGAAGGTGAACCTTTTGTCATAGAATATAATGTGAGAATGGGTGATCCTGAAACAGAAGGTGTAATGACTCGCATTGATTCTGATCTTGCAGCATTATTAGACGCCTGCGCTCAGGGTAAACTTGATGAGGTTGACTATCAAACATCAAAAAATACTTCAGTTACTGTGATGCTCGTGTCTGGCGGATATCCTGAAGATTATAAAAAAGGTATGGTAATGACAGGATTAGATGAATTATCATATGATTGTATCATAGCTCATGCAGGAACAAAACTTAACGATAAAGGCGAAATAGTAACATCTGGTGGAAGAGTAATAGCGGTGACAGCACATGGTCATAATATTGAAGAAGCTAGAGAGAAAGCTTATCGTGATGTTGAAAAAATCAAGTTCGAAGGCGTTAACTACCGTCATGATATTGGTTTGGATCTCATGAATTTATAATACAATGCTAAAGTTCTATCGACATAGTTATCCTCAGCAACATCTCAGTATATTATTATTGGCGATAATCTTGTGGTTGCCATCGTTATTAACACAAACTCCACTCATATATGGCGATGCAACCTCACCTTTATTCAATTTATTTATAAATATCTTTGATTTTTCACCGCTGTTAACCAAATTAATAGCCTTAATTATTCTGATATTTTCAGCCTTTTTGTTTAATTCAGTTGTCGTTGCAAATCGTCTGCTTACAAAGTATAAGTCTTTAACATCATTGTGCTTTGTTTATATGATGAGCTGTATGCCTGAATTAACGACAGCATATCCATTCTTATTCGCATGTCCTTTCATTATCATGATAATGCATGTGCTATTCCTTGTATATCAGATAGATAGACCGGAATCATATATGATGTGTGTCGGTTATCTTACAGCCATCGCATCTATGTTCTATTTCCCGTCTATATTCCTGATATTATGGATTTTAGTATCTTTCTTCATAATGCAACATTATAAATTACGCTTCCTCCTTACTCCAATAATGGGAATGTTATCTGTATATATTATTGTGTTCGGAATAACATTTCTGTTCGGTGATTTTGACAAAATGTTGAATTCGTATTTGTCTTTCTTCCAAAATTTTGAACTGGATCTTAATCTTTCTTATGTGAATAAATTGTTCTTGATCTTCTTTGGGGCATTATTTATTATCTCATTCACTATGAGTTTGACAAATAAGACTTCTGACAGAGCAAATAATGTCAAGAAAAAAATAGGAATAATAGTGGTTCTGACATTATTTAGCTGCTTCTTTTTGTTCATATCAGACTCTTCGATCTATAACAGCTTGATATTTATGATATTCTCTCTGTTTTATGCAATGTTCTTCTCTGAAATCAAAAAGACTGCAATGGCGAATATTATAATTGTTATAAGCATCTTGTCAATTTTATTTCTAAATTATTCAATTTTATTTTAATCTCATAATTATGAATCTGTCAGCATTTTATGGTAATGAATATATAGAAGCTGGTTGTGATGAAGCAGGACGAGGTTGTTTGGCCGGCCCTGTTGTGGCAGCAGCAGTGATATTGGATAGAAACAAGAATTATCCAATGCTTGATGACTCTAAGAAATTGACGGAAAAACAACGTAAATTATTGAGAGATGTCATTATGAATGAGGCTTTAGCATATGCGGTTGGAATCGTCGATAATAATGAAATAGATGAGATAAATATTTTGAATGCTTCCTTTCTGGCGATGCACAGAGCAATAGATCAGCTGAGCGTCAAACCGGAACTGTTACTGATTGATGGTAATCGCTTCAATACGTATAAAGATATAAAACATCATTGTATTGTTGGCGGTGACGCAAAATACCAATCAATAGCTGCAGCCTCAATCTTGGCTAAAACGACAAGGGATGCTATGATGGAAGACTACGATAAGCAATATCCAATGTATAATTGGAAGAAAAATAAAGGTTATCCTACCATGGAACATAAAAATGCTATTGCTGAGTTCGGTTGTACACCACTTCATAGAATGACATTTAATATGGCAATACAACTGAAATTGTTCTAAATCAGATTATCAGACTTATTATTATTGTATTATGAATGTCTGATAAGTGTTTTAGGTATTAATGGATCTGATGGCAGAACGTGCTAAATAGGTAATATCTTTTTGTTTCTTTTGATCTTTTTTTTTAGATTGGATGTCATTAAATCTAAACAAATTATTAACTTTGCACTTTAAAAAAATAAATAGTAATGAAAAAGTTAATTATGGGATTAAGTGTTTTTGGCCTTTTATTTAGCTGTAGCTCAAATGACCAAAATGCAAAAAGTGACGAGAGCGATTTTAAATATCTCGTCGATGAATTTGCTGACATCAAAATTATGCGTTATCAAATTCCTGAATGGGAAAAGCTAAGTCTTCAACAAAAAGAATATCTTTATTATCTTGGTGAGGCTGCTAAATGTGGACGTGATATCTTGGCTGACCAGAATTTTAAGTATAATCTGACTATACGTAAAACTAACGAAGCCATTCTTAATTCTTATAATGGAGATCGTAATACAAACGATTTCAATAATTTCCTAACTTATGCAAAACGTGTTTTCTTTAGTAATGGTATTCATCATCATTATGCGGAGGACAAATTTATACCAGAAATATCACAAGAGTATTTTGCGGAGTTAGTCAATAATTCGGATGCGGCACAATTGCCTCTGGCTCAAAATGAAACCGTAGAAGAATTTTTAACCTTTATTACTCCTGTAATATTTGATAAGGATTTATATTCAACTCGCCGTAGCGGTGAAAATGATATAATTAAGAATTCCGCGACAAATTTCTATAAAGGTGATATATCTAAAGAAGAAGTGGAACAATTTTATGATTCTCAAAGAGATCCAAATGATGCGACTCCAATTTCTTACGGCTTGAATTCTCAACTTGTAAAAGAAAATGGAAAGTTATATGAGAATGTATATAAGTCAGGTGGACTTTATGGTGAAGCTATCGATCAGATAATATTCTGGTTGGAAAAGGCTAATGCCGTTGCGGAAAATGATGCACAACGTAATTACACAAATCTGTTGATCGATTATTACAAGACAGGTGATCTTAAAACATGGGATGAATATAATGTGGCTTGGGTACAGGATTCTGTTTCTGTAATTGACTATGTAAATGGTTTTATTGAGGATTATGGCGATCCTATGGGTATGAAGGCAACCTGGGAAGCTGTGGTTAACTTCAAAGATATGGAAGCGACAAAACGTTCTTCTTTAATTAGTCAGAATGCACAATGGTTTGAGGATAACTCTCCTGTCGATGATCGTTTTAAGAAAAAAGAATGTAAAGGTGTAACCGCTAAAGGTATTATCGTTACTACATTGGCTGGTGACTGTTTCCCGGCTCCTCCAATTGGCATTAATCTTCCTAATGCAGATTGGATTCGTAAAGATTATGGTTCTAAGTCGGTGACAATCACGAACTTGATGGATGCCTATGATAAGGCCGCTCAGGAATCACCTAAGAGTGTTTTAGCCGAGTTCGCTTATTCTCAAGAAGAGATAGATCTATGCAAAAAATATGGTTCTAACGCTGATGTGGTACATACCGATTTACATGAATGTCTCGGTCATGGTTCCGGACAGCTTCTTCCTACAACACAACCTAATGCCTTGAAAGAATATAACTCTGCTTTGGAAGAAGCTCGCGCTGACTTGTTTGGACTTTATTATTGTGCCGATCCAATTATGGTTGAACTTGGTATTATGCCTGATATGGAAGCGTATAAAGCAGCGTACGCTAACTTTATCCGTAATGGCTTGATGAGCCAACTTTCACGTATTGAACTTGGAAAAAATGTTACCGAGTCTCATATGCAGGATCGTAAACTTATCTCTGAGTGGTGCTACGAAAAAGGTTTGACTGATAATGTCATAGAAAAGAAAATAAAGGATGGCAAGACATATTTCGTTATCAATGATTATGAGAGATTGCGTGTGCTGTTTGGTGAACTTCTCGCTGAAATTCAACGTATTAAATCAGAAGGCGATTATGAAGCAGGTAAAAAACTTGTTGAAGATTACGCCGTTAAAGTAGATCCAGTCTTACATAAGGAAGTTAAAGCTCGTTACGATGCCTTAAACCTCAGACCTTATGGCGGCTTTATTAATCCTGACATAATTCCTGTTGAAAAGAACGGTAAAGTAGTTGATTATATCATAAATTACCCTACAGACTTTGTGCAACAACATTTAGATTATGGAAAGAAGTATAGTTTTATAAAAGAAAGTCATACTTCTCCGACACATCTTGTAGTTGATATGCTCTATGATTTTATCGATGGTTCTTTGGCATGCGGTCATTCAGAAGAAGCTGTCGAAGCTGTTATTGAATATATAAATGCGCATCCTGATCAAGAAGTGGTATATATTACAGATTGTCACCCTGAAAACCATAGTTCTTTCGTTGAGTTCGGTGGTATT
The DNA here is from genome assembly GCA_015061335.1 of Lentimicrobiaceae bacterium. GTDB lineage: Bacteria > Bacteroidota > Bacteroidia > Bacteroidales > F082 > Limimorpha. The sequence goes on from SUWT01000003.1 coordinate 73,077, forward strand.
TGGCCTCCTCATTGCATAGAAGGAACACGTGGCGGTGCAATTCATGAATCGTTCTATACCAAAGTGGAAAATCCTGCTAATCGTCCTGATCCTAATCGTAATATATTCCGTAAGGGTTGTAAACAGGATGAAGAACAATATTCTGGCTTTGAAGCTGTTAATACAAATGGTGTGGCTTTGAAAGATTATGCTAACAAAGATGTTGTCGTTAGTGGTATCGCAACAGAATATTGTGTTCGTAACACAGCGGAAGAATTCCTTAAATCCGGTCGTAATGTAGAATTGTTGTTGTCTGGTCTGGGTTATGTAGATTATGAAGGTCATAAAACAACTATAAAAGAATTAAGAGAAAAAATGACGATTGTTGAATAATAAAATATTTTATGATATAGAAATAATAATTTGAATTAACATAAATTATAATTGGGGCTTAATGCTCTTGTTCTCTACTTAGTAAATCTGGTAAATTTCAATGCAAAGAGAATGAGGCTTAGAGCTGTTTACGTCAAATGGCGTGAATTGTTCGTGCTTTCATAGTTGCAGCGGTTTACCAGAACCTTCTAAGTCTATTGAAGTACATAAAGCTATTCACGCTTTTTCTTTTCTATACGAAGAAGAGTATTGCCGTAAACATATATATGCAGTATGAAGGAAAAATGTATAAAAGATGATTTTCACCTTGGTAATATTATTAAAACAGAATTGTTAAGACAGGGGAGGAGTATTACATGGCTTGCGTCTCAGGTTAATTGTACTAGAGAAAATTTATATAAAGTCTTCAGACGCCCGTGGATATATACTGATCTGTTGTTTTCAATATCAGAAGCTCTTGATTATGATTTTTTTAAGCTTTGTTCAGATCGCTTTCAAAGTATAAAGAATGATAAAAAAACTGAACCTTAATAAATGTGATTATATCTAGGTTCAGTTCATATTATATGTCGGTGATTTTAGATGCCGTCAAGATCGCTGTTTATTCTAGATGCAATACGTCTTGTGGGCAGTTGATCAAAGTTGTTGTTTGGTAATAATTGTTCGGAATCGGAGAAGTTTTCCTCAATGTCTTCAAATCGAGCGTATTGTCCGACAAATTTTAATGTCACATCTCCTAATTTACCATTACGGTGTTTTGCTATACTGATAACGGCTTTGCCTTTTGTTGAGACATTGTCTTCTTCCGTAAGTCCATAATACTCAGGACGGTATATGAATAAGACCATGTCAGCATCTTGTTCAATGGCACCAGATTCACGTAAATCGGATAATATTGGTTTTTTTGAACCCGGACGTGTTTCTACGCTACGGCTCAACTGTGAAAGCGCCAAAACAGGCACGTCTAATTCTTTTGCAAGACTCTTTAATGAGCGGCTGATATTACTGATTTCCTGTTCACGAGTGCCGTATTTCTCGCCTTTGGCAGTCATTAGCTGCAGATAATCTATAAAAATCATCTGAATATCGTGCTGTTGCTTTAATCTTCTGCATTTTGCTCTAAGATCGAAAACAGACAACTGTGGAGTGTCATCAATGAATATTTTTGCATTTACAAGTGGTGATACCATAGTCGTCAATTGCTGCCACTCATATTCAGCTAAATTACCTGTCCTTAACTTGTCAGCCGTCAATGATGTTTCTGTGGAAATCAGACGTGTAACTAATTGAACAGATGACATTTCTAATGAGAAGAACGCTATAGGTCTGCCAAAATCAACAGCTGCGTTACGTGCTAAGTTGAGCGCGAACGCGGTCTTACCCATACTAGGACGTGCAGCTAAAATAATAAGATCAGATTTCTGCCAGCCCTGAGTGATTCTGTCAAGCTCAGTATATCCTGACGGAACACCGCGTAATGTTGAACCACTATCACGTGCAGTTTGTATATCGGCAATAGCCCTACTGACCAAATCAGGCATCTGATCATAATTCCTTCTTAAATTATTCTCGCTGATCTGAAATAATTTATTCTCAGCACTATCTAATAAATCAAAAACGTCAGTGGTGTCTTCGTATGCTTCTTTAATGGTTTCAGTGGAAATTACAATTAGTTGACGCTGAATATATTTTTGTAAAATAATGCGAGCATGGTATTCAATATTCGCTGAACTGACAACCCTGTTTGTTAGTTGTGAGATATAATAAGGTCCTCCAACAACCTCAAGATTGCCACTGCTCTTTAACTGATTTGTAACAGTAAGAATATCAATAGGTTCTGATTTCGCAAAAAGCTCTTTAATGGCTTTGTAAATCATCTGATGAGACTCTTTGTAAAATACTTCAGGTGTTAAAATATCGATAATTGCGTTGACTGCACCCTTTTCCAACATCATTGCACCTAGAACAACCTCTTCCAAATCAACAGCCTGCGGTGGAACCCTGCCTTGATTAGATAATATCTCGGACTGTATATTATTTGCATTAGTCCTGCTAAACCCGGATTTCTTATAATTTGTATTATTGTTATTCATGCTCCAAAATTACAATATTTTATTTATTGTTAATTAATTGTTGATAACTTTTGTTTTTAATTGTAATTGTCATATAATCAATAAATTAACTGATCAATCTTCTGTAAACCCTTTTTAAAATAATATTCTCATCTTCCATGTCTTTGCCTACTAGAATTCTCTCTATCTCATTGTCACTTGTGGCGTTAAGTATAATTCTACTATGTTCAAAACACTTTTCACCTTCAAAAATACCTTCAAAAACATTTTTTAAAGAAAAATCATATTTGGTCTTTTTGTGAAAAAAATCAGAACTGATTAGAACATCTCTCAGGTTGGTTAATTTATATGATATATCCTTTAGCTGAGATATGTTATTATGCTGTAAAAGATGATTTAAATTCTGGGATGAGAAGTAAAATATTTGATCATATTGTAATAATTTTTCAGCTAAAATAGACAGTCCTTCCTCGATTTTTGAGAAATCATTAAGGCAATTCCATTCTGTAACTTCATCATTTTCATCAGACAATATAGAAAAATACGGCATTATGTTTTGGTATGGTTTATGACCATTAAAAGATGGTATGGCCTGACTATATATCAATACATTTAAGAATGCTATGGATTTGTTTTTCTTCTCTATTAAGTTGTAGAATTTCTTGTAATTGATATAGAATGTATTTTGTTCTAAGGCGTCAATTTGATTCATCCCTAAAGATAATGGATCAATGTACCTTTTGAAGCTTCTGTTATCTTGTATGCCACAATTGTATAACGAGAACATGTCTTTATCGTTAAGCGCGTTTGTGTATAGATAACTGTTTTCAGGAACCTTTTTCCAACAATGACCCAGAAACTCGCATGTATATGGTTTGAAACAATGTGTACCTATATTAATATGAGGAGAGTTGCTTAATTCTAATGTCTCTTTTAATTCTCTAATCTTATTCTTTATATAGGGTAGTTTTTCTTCAGCATATTCTTTAACAGATTCATATACAAATAATCGTTCTAGATCCAGATCTCCGTCTCTTACATAGTTGGCATTTACATACATCAACTGAATATCACTAATAGGAATATTACATCCTTTTAGGACATAATATTGCAATGCCGCATCGTTAAGATATGTTTCACTTATCGACAAAGAGCTTTTAACTTCGATAGCGCGCCATTTTTCTCCCTCTCTTACAATAACATCCAGCATGATTAGTGTGTCATCGTGTATAAAAACAGCTTCATACATCACATTAACATCAGGATTATTGATATTTTCCATAGTTTTTTGAAACATTTTCTGAAATTGAGAAGGAGAGGATGGAGCCATATTGATTCCTCCCGGGAATAATGATCTTGCTAAGATGCCAACATCAGTGCCTCTTTTAAACTTGGCTCTTTTCTCTAGACTTAATTTGTCGCGTAGATATGGATGCTTTTTGAATAAATAAAGAGCTTTCGAACATTGTTCTCCTTTTATATATGTTGATTTTGATAAAATGTGCATAAGTTATATATTTTGTATGATATTTTTTTTAGCCATAATACTCATAGAAATGCCTCTTGCTATCATAAAGCACAAAAATGCACACCATAATCCATGATTTTCAAAATGTGGAGTTAGGAAATACCAGGAAGGTATGAATACAAATAATGTAGATATTATCATGGTGTTTCTAATAGCTTTGGAAGCTGTTGCCCCAATGTATATACCATCCCAGATGAAAGCGGCAAAAGTTATTATAGGAATGATAATCATATAGATGTAATAAGGTTTAACTTCGTTAAGAATCTCAGGATTATCAGAAATTAATCTGACAAATGTAGATGGGAACAGGGCGTATAATATTGTAAAAGGAATGCTTATGGAAAATCCCCATATCAGAAGTGATTTTATAACTTTTTTAAGACTCTCTTTATCTTTTGAGCCAATGAATTTCCCTACCAGAGCTTCTCCCGCATAAGCAAATCCGTCGGTAAAATAAGAGAATATATAAAATGATTGTAATACTATCATATTGATGGCTAGTATGTTATCTCCTAGTTTGGCAGATTGGTTTGTAAAGAAAGCGATGCTTATGATGAGAAGAAAACTACGTATCATTAAATCAGAATTAACCTTGAAGAATCGTCTTATCTTATCAAAATCAAATAAAATGTTTCTTTCAATTCTGATAAAATAACCTTTATATTTCTTTACTAAAAGTATAAGAGCAAGAGATAATCCGCAATATTGAGAAATCACAGTTCCTAATGCAACGCCTTTTACATTTTGTTCTAATATCAAAACGAAAACTATACTGAAAATTATATTACATATATTTATCAGAATGGCGATAAACATTGGAATTTTTGTGTTTTGCATGCCTACAAACCAACCGTTTAGACAATATAATAAGATATTGGCGGGAGCAGCCCATATTCTTATGTAGAAATATTGTATAGCCAATGCTTTAACTTCTTCACTTCCATCGAGTAATAGCGTGCTTAATTTCGCTATTGGGACTTGAAAAACTAAAATTAGGGTGAAAATAGGGATACCTATTATTACGGACCTGTATAATGAATATATAATTTCTATATTATTGCCTTTACCTAACGATTGTGCCGTAAATCCTGTTGTGCCAGCCCTTAGGAAACTGAAAAATGAATATAATACGCTAAAAATGGTACCACCCAGAGCAATGGCTCCAATATAAACTGCAGAACCAAGATGTCCCATTAAAATCATATCGACAAGTCCTAATAGTGGAATCGTTATATTACTGATAATGTTGGGAATTGCTAATTTTAATATTGATTTGTTCACTTTGTTTCTTTTTTCTGCAAATATAATAATGATTTGACAATTGTAGGTTGTAGAATTAATATGTTTATGTGTATTGTGGAATATTGTGGAATATTGTGGAATTATCTACAGTTGTAGAAAAGATAATTTTGGATTGTAATTATTAAGATGTTGTTAATCATGTTGTTCGTAATATAATTATGTTGTATGATATTATGGTATGATATTAGATTGGTATAAGTTGGGAAAATGAAACAATTATTAATTTAACAAAAATTAAAATGAAAAAGACATTAACAATTTTATCAGTTGCATTAGTAGCTTTTATGTTAAGCTCATGCGTAGAAAAATCAAAGAAGTACCAACAATTATTAGCTGAAAAAGATGCTATCGTTTTAGAAAACAATAACATTGAAAAAGAATACAATGCAGCTCTTGGTATTATCAGTGATGTTGAAAATAATCTCAGTGCTATTCGCGATGCAGAAGGTTTGATGCTTATCAAAAATGAAAACAACACACAAAGAGATCAACTCAATTCAGAATTGATTCAAATCAAAGAAGCAATGGCTATCAATCGTGCCAGATTAGATTCATTGTCAGAAGCATTAAATAATTCAAACAAAGATAGATCATATTTACGCAATACAATTAAAAAATTACAAAATCAAATAGCTGAAAAAGAACAAGTTATTGCTTCAATGCAAGAACAAATCGCACAAAAAGATCAACAAATTGAAGGTTTGAATACTCAGGTAAGCAACTTAAACAACGATCTTCAAGAGATTACAGCTAAGAGTGATGAACAAAGCCGTTTAATCGCTGATCAAATCATCGAATTAAATAAGGTATATTACATTGGCGCAAGCAAAAAAGCTTTGAAAGAAAAAGGCATCTTGACATCAAAATATATCTTAAGAGACAGAGTTCCTACAAAAGCTTTCACAACTGTTGACAAACGTGAAGTGACTGAAATTACTTTTGATACAAAGAAAGCTAAGGTTCTTTCTTCACATCCAGTTAATTCATACACACTCGTAAATAAAGACAACCAAGTTATTATGCAAATTACAAACCCAGAACAATTCTGGAGTGTAACAAAATATTTGGTAGTTGTAACCAAATAATTTTTCTGCTCGTTTTCAATATTATGAGAGTCCGACATCGCCAGTTGTCGGACTTTCTTTTTTCTAATGTGTATCATTATGGAAAATTGTGTATTAATTCCACAATTAATTTCCCCAATATGTGTGAATAATTAATTTGATTTTTTTTAAAATATTGATTATCACAACTTTATTTCTTATTTTGCTTTGCGTGTTTTTTTGGTACGGTTTTGGAGAAATAGAGTATATAGTTTGAGAATTAATTAATCAATAAATAAATATCATAATCATGAAAAAGACATTTAAAATTTTAGTCGTTGTTTTAGCAACAGGTTTATTAACAACATCATGTGTAGAAAAATCAAAGAAGTATCAACAATTATTATCAGAGAAGGAAGCTGCTGTAGTTGAAAATCAACAAATTGAAGCTGAATATAATAATGCATTAGGCATTATTTCAGACGTTGAAAATAACTTACAAGCTATACGTGAAGCTGAAGGTTTGATGATGATGAATAATGAGAATCTTGCAGGAAGAGAAAAACTTAACGCCGAATTGAATCAAATTAAAGAAGCAATGGCATTAAATGGTGTAAGATTAGACTCATTAAATGATGTTTTGCAAAATTCAAAGAGAGATAACAAACAACTTCGTTCAACCGTTAAGAAATTACAAGCACAGTTAGAAGAAAAAACAAGAGTTATAGACTCATTACAGATTCAAATTAACGAAAGAGACAATCAAATTACAGGTCTTAATGTAAAGGTTGAGAATCTCAACGCTGATATTAAAGAAGTTCAAGCTATTAACGATTCACAAGCTCAAACAATTGCTGATCAGATAGTTCAAATGAACACTGTATATTATATGGCAGCAACAAAGAAAGAATTGAAAGAAAATGGCATTTTGAATTCAAAATATATCTTGAATAAAGAAGTCCCTACAGAAAAATTTGTACAGGTTGACAAACGTGAATTAGACAAGATTACTCTTGAAGCTAAGAAAGCAGTCGTTCTTTCAGCACATCCTGTAAATTCGTACAAAATTGTCAAGAATGAGAATACTATAACACTTCAAATTAACAATCCTGAACAATTCTGGAGTGTAACTAAATATTTGGTAATATCAACCAAGTAATTTGTTCTGCCCGTTTCATTTTCTTAAATCCGGTACTTCTGTGCCGGATTTATTTTTTTACTGCTGTTATGATGATATTATTCGAAAATAATTCATTAAATTTGCGGATATAATAAAAGAGATGGAAAAAAGTATATTAATAGTAGAGGACGACCTTACTTTTGGTACTATGTTAAAGACATGGTTTACAAAGAATGCTTGGAATGTTACACTCGTATCGAAGGTCGAACAAGCCAAGGTGGAGTTAAATCGTGTTTATTTTGATTTGATACTTAGTGATTTACGACTTCCTGATGGTGATGGGATAATTCTTCTTACATGGATGCGTGAATGTAAATTAATGTCGCCCTTTATTATTATGACCAGTTATTCCGATGTTCAGACAGCGGTCTTGGCAATGAAGTTAGGTGCCTTTGATTATCTTCAGAAGCCGATCAATCCTACGATTTTAGAACAGAAAATAGAAGCAGCGATGAAGCAGTCTAAGATTGAGGCGGATCAAGCTGACAACAAGTCGAAAGAGAAGTCTAATAATGTGACGCACAAGGTAGTAAAAGGGAAAAGCCCTGTTATACAGCGTTTGTATTCTCATCTCGAGCTTGTAGCGCCTACTAAGATGTCTGTTTTAATTCTAGGAGAAAGTGGAACCGGTAAGGAATACATCGCACGTATGATTCATGATAAAAGTAGCAGAAAATCTGATCCTTTCATCGCAGTTGATTGCGGAAGCCTTTCCATGGAGTTGGCTCCATCCGAACTCTTTGGTCATAAGAAAGGTTCGTTCACATCCGCTATTTCTGATAAAACAGGAGTTTTTGTTGCTGCCAATGGTGGTACGGTTTTCCTCGATGAAGTCGGTAATCTCTCATACGAAGTTCAGAAACAATTACTTAGAGCACTTCAAGAACAGAAGGTTCGTCCTGTAGGTTCAGCCGCTGATATTAAAGTAGATGTGAGAATTATAGCTGCAACTAATGAAGATCTTGAAAAAGCAATAGAAGAAGGTCGCTTCCGTCAAGATCTATATCACCGAATTAATGAATTCTCTGTCTTGGTTCCTCCTCTTAGGGAGAGATTGGAAGATCTTGAAGAATTCTCATATCATTTTATGGAACAAGCAAATGAGGAACTTGGAAAGAATGTTAATTCTATATCTAACGAAGCACTCGAATTATTAAAACAACAGTCGTGGATGGGAAATCTCCGTGAACTTAGAAATGTGATACGCCGTTCTGTTTTGTTTGCTCAGGATAATACCATAAAAAAAGATAATCTTCCTGAATTTCCAAAAATTATGAAAAATCAGAACATTCAAAAAGATATGATTTCTAATAATAGTGATTCTACAAATGAATGGGCGTTGAATAGAGGTAATGAGAAAGAACAAATATTGGCTGCTTTGAAACAGGCTCGCGGTAATAAAACAGTAGCCGCTCGTTTGCTTAAAATAGATCGAAAAACCTTATATAATAAAATGCATCTTTATGAAATAGAACTTTGATTATTCTATTTCATATTTGTCTGATAAATAGGAGATAAACTCATCCGTGTTATTCATGAATCGTAACGATTCTTCTTTCCACTCAATGAAAGAGGTTTCGTCTAGCCCTCTTAATTTATCCATCTTACTTAAAAACGCAGCGGAATCCATTTGTCCTAATTGAATAAACATGGGATACATCTTGTGACATAGATTTACTGCATCCTTAAAACTGTTCTTGTCTATTATCTCATTGAAAATCACTAGGTTATTTGATGTGGATTCTACAAATACCTTTAAGATATTACGTATGGAATTCTCATCATTATCAAACATTGCGCATAGGTCTGCAAAATCATCGGAAAAGATACATTTACTATCCTTACTGGTCTCATAGCTGAAATCACATTTTAATAATTCCCCTAAGTTTTTGATAGAAAATGGCTTAGGTAAATATCCATCAAAACCTTTTGACTCGGCAACACTTTCATTATACTCTGAGCGTGCTGTCATCAGATACACTTTCTTTGCAGAATCTATGCTCTTGACATAATTTAAAACTTCCAATCCGCTGAAAGCACCCATCTCTCTGTCAGTCAAGACGATATCAAATTTATCTAATACTTTGCAATATGATTCAAATTCAAATGATGAGTGGCAGATCTGTGATTTTATGCCAAGTCTGCTTAACATAGATTCAATGACGGCTAATAAACTATTATCGTCATCAATGATTAGAATATTAATATCTTTATCTGTCTTAATAATCTGAATATCTGTATTTTCTTTGCTTTCTTCTATGTGATCAACGAACTCTATTGGAATACTAATTATAAACTGTGTTCCTTTATTAATCTCTGAATTAACTTCAAGTTTACCATCTAAAAGATCAATGAGACCTTTTACAACAAAAAGTCCAAAACCACTTCCTTCAATTATACTTCCTTTGTTTTCAATGCGGTTAAAAGGAGTGAAGATGTCTTCTATTTTGTCTTTAGGAATTCCTATACCTTCATCAATAATATTGAAAATCAATTTGTTGTCTATTATCTTGGCATTGAAGATAATGCTGCCTTTTATAGTATATTTTGTCGCATTTGATAATACATTACTTAATATCTGCTTAATCTTTAGTGGATCTGATTTGATGAAAATATGATTGTCAAGATCTTTCTTATATATAAAAGATAAATGTTTGTTTTCTGCAATTGGTTTGAACATCTCAGACAAGTCATCACAGAGGGCTCCAATACTGAAATCGGAGAAATTAGGGGATTCCTTTCCTTGATCTAATCGCGAGAAATTCAATAAGTTACTTAATAATGAAAGGATATGCTCTGCCGAATTTTTCATTGATTTTATTTTCCGCTGATCTTCTGCATTATCGATATCCATTTGCATTAATTCTAGATATCCTAAAATTGAAGATAGGGGAGCTTTTACATCATGTGAAACTGATAAAAGTAATTTGTGACGGCTTTCCATTATATCTTCTGCTCTTTTTTTTGCGGTCTCCGTATCTCTTCTTGCTTCGATAACTTTTTTTACATCATTGAATATAAGGAAGATAAATGTTAAGATAACCAGAAGAGCAATGATCGCTATTAATATGGATAGATTGATGCTTTTATCAATGATATTTTCACTTTTCTGTATCTCATTCAAAACAGAATCTAATGTTTGCCTATGTAAGACAATGAGTAAATCTGAAATTTCCTTGCTGATTTCCTGGTCTGAAAATATAAGATTCTTGTATCTGTTTTCCACAATCACGATTTGTTTTAGATACTCTTTCCTTCCTTTCTCAGTATATAATTCTAGATTACTAAGTAATTCTTCAGTGGAAATCTCAATTTCTTCATTAATACTGTCAATTACAGTTTTAGAGACTAAAACAAGACTGTCTAATGATTTGTCGGGTGAAAATACTTCTCCTAATCTTTTGAAGAAGTTCTTTTTTTCAGTTTTATATATTATTGTGTCCTGTATTGTTGTTACTATCTTAGAATTATTACTTCTATGTGGCTTGTAATTATCAATAAGATTGTATATTTCCTGATAAGGATTAAATGTATTGTATTGATTACTAATCTCTTTTATGATTTGTTCCTTGCTTTCCAATAAGGTAGTGATTTCATTTAATAAAATCTGGCTTAAAGAATCGGAATGCTGTTCAATGATAGAATCATTGAGTGAATTAATAGATCTGATGGATTCTTTATAGTTGTTGAGATGGTTGTTGTCGCCGTCGAATATGTATAAATTGGCGTATGATTGGGCTTCGTTTACTGTTTTAATAAGTTTGTTGGTAAGACTCAATAGCTTCTCATTCTTTTCTATATTATCTTTTTGGAAATTTATTGATTGTTTGATAGTTATGATATAATATATCATACCGACGCAAAGCATTGATGCCAATAGATAAATAATGACAGCATTTATTTTAACGCGATTTTCGTATTGACGTCTTTCCTTCATTTTAATTTCTTAAAGAAAGACAAAGGTAATAATATTTTTTATATAAGGAAAAAGCCGTGAGCTTATTTTAACTCACGGCTTTTGATTTTTATATCGTTTTATCAATCTTCCAGCTGAAAGCTCTGAGCCCTAACTCCTCAGCTACCATGTCGAGTTCATGGAGCGAATTTAAAATATCATCAACAAACTCATCTTCTACAAATGTCAAGATGGCATCATTGAATGTAGGCCATGTGTGACTTCCCATGTGAGGCTCGCCGCCGCGACTGCCGCGACCGCTTATCTCATTCCATCTTGTGAATCCTTTGCTGTGATGTTTTTCTAAAAGTTCCATCACTTCTTCATAATATGCCTGATTATATGCTATGAATATTCCTGTCATGATTATTCTATTTTTATTTGTTTTATTAGAGACGTGTCAATGTTTTTTATTGAATGAAACATTGACGCGTCTCTACAATTGTTAATTGTTAATTCTCTTCATTGCTCTTCTTGCCTGACGTCTTTCTCTTCTTGAAACGAAGGCTGCATAAAGGGTAGGGATGAGGACGAGTGTGATTAAAGTTGAGACTGTCAAGCCCCATGACACTGTTATACCGAGTCCGTTCCACATTTCAGCGCCTTCACCTGAACCTAACGCCATAGGTATCATACCGAGAACTGTTGTAAGTGTTGTCATCAAGATAGGACGCA
>SUWT01000045.1 GCA_015061335.1 Lentimicrobiaceae bacterium
ATAAATTTTTTCTTATATTTATCATAAACCCCTTCTTTATTACCACTGGTTACAGAAGTGTTATCTCTGCCATTAATCTCATGCATAAAGAACTCCTTTATGGCAACATACACAGTTGCATTAACAGTTCCTAATTCTCCACGCAACTTCACTCCAGCAAGGTATGTTATGCCAAATGAACCTTGTCCTAATGCTTTAATAATTTCATAATCATAAGTATTACCATGAAGCATTGTTCCACAAGGCAAACTATTTACAAATATATCTTGTGCCATACTATCGTTATTGAATTACAGAACAAAAGTACTTATTTCTCAATAGATTATAATTACTAATCCCCCTATATTGTATGAAATAGGTGGATTTATACATAAAATAAAATTAAATGCTATTTAATGGTGGTGATATAAAGACCTAATGATTTTCTAAAGCTTTAATTCGAGCCTCAGAATCTCTTTTACCTTTACATGCTTTATAATACTCAATCGCTTTTATACTATTCTTATCTACTCCCTGACCATGTTCATACATCCATCCTATGAAATATTTTGCATCATGTGCAATACTTTTTTCAAAATAATCTAAAGCTTTAGCATATGATACTTGAATACCATTACCACCATAGTAATGCATATATCCTAGATTATAAAAACAATGACTATTGTTATTAAACTCCAAACGATCAGAGGATTCTAAATATTTTAAATACCACTCTGTGGCCTTAGAATAAGATACTTCTAATCCTTTTTTATAAAAGAACAAATCACCGATGTCTAAAAGACTTTCAATATCACCACTCTCTACTGCCTTCAGATACCAATCGTATGCAAGTTTATATTCACCTCTTTTCTCATACCCATCTGCTATTTCCTTAACTGCATCAATACTACCCTGAGCTACGGCTTTTAGTAACCATTCGTGAGCCAATTCATAATTTCTTGCACTAAGATATTTGCGACCTAATCGTAATTGCGCATTAACATATCCTTGATTTGCCATCTTTTCGGTTGATTTTTCACTTCTTGCTTCTTCTGTTTGGTATTCGTTGCCGGCAATATCAATATATACAGGATTGCCATTTACTATGCATTTGAATCCATCTGTTCCTGCACTTCTTATATCGTCGTATATATAGTCAACGATTAATTCGCCGTTTCTATTTATTATTCCGAATTTTCCGTTAGATGACTTCACAAATGTAATGTAAGGACTATACTCAAAATCACATCCAAGAGATATATCTTTGCGACACTCTTTAGTGAAATTATCATATTGATAACTTGTGTATTCGACTTCATATTTAAGAGGAATCACAATCTCGCCCGAGTGATTAATATAGCCCAATTTATTATTTTTGACAACCGCTGCTAATCCGTTATAAAATGGTGCAGCAAAATCATATGCTAATGGGATGACTTCATTTCCAGATTTATCTATATACCCATATTTCCCATTAATTCCTACAGCACATAATTCTTCTTTTCCGTTAAATCCTGAAGTGAAATCATATTTAAAAGGAATTATTAATTGATATTTTGTATTAAAAAAACCATACTTATTATCTTTCTTTACAAAAAACAAATCTTTTTTATAATAATCCTCTATTTCATCATATTCCAATGATAATAAGAATTCTCCGATATGATTTATTCCACCAACTAATCCATCTTTCCAGACTCTTGTTATGCCTGGGTGAAAATTGTCAGATGGGACATAACACCGGCTATCTACTTTATCATAAACAATTGGAACAACAACTTTTCCATTTCCATTTATATATCCCCATTTACTATTGATACATACAGACATTAGACCATCTCCAGACCAATTATTGTTATACTCCTTTTTGGGGGAACCGCCATCTACATCATCAAATTTGATAGGAATAACTACTTTCCCAGTTGTATCAACAAAACCATATTTGTTACGCAACCCAACAATTTGCAAACAATCATGCCCTTCCCATGAAGGTCCAGAACCAACATAATCATATTCTTCATCATCTGCTTTATGAACAATAACTTCATTAAAGCCATTTTCAATATCATTTGTAGCTAACCAAACACCAGCTTTATCATCTCTTGGCGAAGCATTATCATACTCGGTCCCATCATAAAGCATTACGGTCCAAGAACATATCTCCCCAGAATTCCACCATCTTCTTTTGTTAATATTTCCACCTCCAAATATTGTCAAGGCATCATTAATTTTATTTTTATTTTGTTTAATTATTTGCCATTGAGCTTTAGACGGCATTTGGTTTGCTGATATAATCTGAGCTGTGTTCCAATCAACCCAATTAGGCAATTCATTAAGTGAAATAAGAAAATTCTCTTTACCTTGAGTTAATAATACTCCAATTTTATTTATCTCTGTTTTCTTGATATTAGATAATTGACTCCATTGTGTAGTCGTATAATATACTCTTTCTCCTGACTTTTCAGCGGCCAATTTTATTCCCAAACTAGGTTTTGATGGAATTGGTTGCGGTTTATGAGGAGACGATATTGTTACATTCTGAGCAAATGTAACATTAGACAATAATAATAACAACAATAGAATTACGAAAATAGGCTGTTTCTTCATATCATTCTACATCTATTTTATTTTCATTTAGATCAATGTAAAATTCTTGACCATTAATTTTAACTTGTGCTTCTTTCCCGTTAAGGTGATCATACAGATTCACTCTTAGGTAGTCATATTTCAATGGAATAACGATATTACATTGTGAATCAATCATGCCATATTTGGTTGAATAATCCTCAGTTATAGAAACAGCTGCATACCCCCTATCATTATGAGCACTTGCAGAGGTATAAATAAATGGGACAATAACAATACCTCCAGAATTAATATATCCCCATTTATTATTTAATTTTACCGCAGCAAGACCATGCGAAAATGTTTTGCCATCATCATAAATTTGAGTAATTATTTGTTTACCCGTTTTATCTATATAAAAACATACACCATCTTTCTTTACACAAGCTTTGCCTGAAGAGAATTTCCATGCAGAATCATATATACAAGGGATTATCTCTTTTTTATTCTTATCTATAAAGCCATACTTAGATTTCACTCCAGAACCTCTTCTTACAAGAGCAAGACCTTCATTGTACTCAAAAACACAATCATACTTTTTTAAAGGATCAATACTTTGCATCGAGTTTTGTGAAGGGAAAGCTACGGTTTTGTTTTGCGAATATGAGTAAAATGGCATGAATGTCATTAGATAAAAAACAAATAACCTATAAAATACATTATTTGCCATTCTTAATGGTGCAATTAACAGATTTGTCTTTATTATACCAAGTCCCATTATATGGCTGACCATTGTTAAAAGTTCCGACAAAATACATTCCGTTTGATAGTGCCAATGTTCCATTTGAATATAAATCATCGGCAAAAGCTCCTTGGTAATGATTTTCGCCATCACTTGTATCAAATGTCCCGTTGCCATGCCTTAGGCCGTTTGAATAACTTCCGACATACTTGCCATTGTCATATATGCCAGAACCTTTTCCATGTGGCATTTTTTGAGAATTAATTTCGCCAGAATATGAATACGACAATCCTTTCGAGTTTTCAAATTTGAGATTCTGTACATTATTTTCTATCACAGGTAACTGCTCAACAAAAGTTGTTATTTCCTCTGGTGAAGACAGTTCATTGTTATCTGAAAGGAAATAGAAGATGGCAGTACAAACGACTAACGTCAGAGCAATTTTTAACCATAAATTATTTGATGGTTTAGACGCTTGTTTCTCTGGTTGTTTTGGTATAACTCCATCGTTTTCTTTCTTTTTTGTAGACTTATGATTATCTACATTAACTACATCAACGTCAATAACTGTTTCTTCATAATGTATCCCATTAGAAATCTTTATTAATTCTGCTTGAAAGGCTTTAACATTTTGATACCTATCTTTGCGTAATGGTGCCATAGAATGAATCACCAACTTCTCCGTTTTTGAATCAATTCCTTTTGCCCTTAATTCATTGATAGGAAAGCCATCATTTAAAATATCGGATGCAGGGGGAGGGGTATGTCCCAATAACATCTTAAATATTGTTGATCCCAAAGCATATATGTCCATAGTAACGGGCAATCCTCCCTTTGCACTACCATGGTAATTAGCTTGCTCAATGGGCGCATATCCAGGTGTTCCACCACCTATGGTAGTACTTGACTCTGGATTTCCATCTTCGTCAAATTGTTTACTTAATCCAAAGTCTATAAGTACCGCAATGCCATTTCTTAACATTACGTTTGATGGTTTAAGATCTAAATGTAGCATATTTTGCGAGTGCATAAAGGAAAGTGCAGAAGCCATTTCTGAAGCATATTTTAATGCTTCATCTACAGTTAAACATCCTTTTTTAGATATACACTCATCCAAACTTCCTCCATCAATGAATTCCATTGAGTAATATACAGTATTATTTTCCTCAAATGCTTCAATAACTTTGATAATATTCTCATGCTTTAGCTTACTGAGATTTTTGGCTTCACCGATAAATTTTTTCTTATATTTATCATAAACCCCTTCTTTATTACCACTGGTTACAGAAGTGTTATCTCTGCCATTAATCTCATGCATAAAGAACTCCTTTATGGCAACATACACAGTTGCATTAACAGCCCCTAACTCTCCACGCAATTTAACTTCAGCCAAATATGTTATGCCAAATGCACCTTGGCCTAACGTTTTTAGTATTTCATAATCATAAGTCTTACCATGTAAAATGGTTCCTTTGGGAAGACTGTTTATAATAGTTTTTGACATAAATAATTGTTCTAATTAGAAGTACACTTTAGCATCATTTTTTTGAGACTATGATAATTTCACAAATACCTATATAAATTATCGAAAAACAACCATCGGACAAACCAGTTATTGCGAAGTTGATAAATCTCTAAATAATCAGTTATTGCAATTTTCGTAATAATTATGCATAGATAAAAAATATACGATTATTGGGGAGAAACCGAATTTATTATATCTTGATCACTCTCGGGAATGTTCTCATTGCTATTAATTGTATTTTGAATAGCATTTGGAATTATACATGGTATTTCTGTTGCATGATTTGTTGTAGCATTAGTTGTTTGTGCAGCGGATTGTCCTGCATATCCTTCTTGGTGTACTGTTTGATTTCCATTTGTGATTACGTTGTGAGAACCCATACTACTTGAAGAATGAGATTGACCTGAACTATGTGTGTTGGGTGGAATAACTATTTCTGATGGATTATTCTTTTTAGCTATTTTTAAATAAATAGAATATCCTCCCCAGCATAATAATGCTGCTATAATTACGGCAACGATTATTTTTACATAGATAATATTGAATGGCAGTTTTTTAAAATTATCATTTACTCCTCTTTGTATAGAAGGTTTGTGATTGGAGTTAGAATTAGTAGATATCTGAGCCATTTCTCTTGGAGAAGATTCTAAAACTTTATCTTCGTTACATTTAATTTCACCTTCATTCTCATTAACTTCTCCCATTAATAACTCTGGTTCTTTGCGTGCAACTGAAGATTTATCAGCGTTAGCAACAATAGGGTCTATGACATCTATGACATGAATTATAATGGCAGAATGGTTGTCATGATTATGATTAGTAGCTTTTATCAGCATATCTACTTTCTTCAAATCATCACCGCCTTTTGCAGAAAAAATATATTTAACATTATCATCTTCCATATGTTCCAAGATACCATCTGAACATAACATGAAGTAGTCGCCTTGTTTTATGTCATTCGAATGATAAATATCTGCTTTAGGCCTTCTCTCCATATGAGGTTGCATAGCTCGTGTTATAACGTTTTTTTGTTTAGAATGCTTAGCCTCTTCAGGAGTAAGTTCACCTATACGAATCAAATCATTAACTAAAGAGTGATCTGTTGTTTGAAATAGTATTTTAGTATCATCAACATTCTGACCAGATCTAATATGGTAGACTCTACTATCTCCAATATGCGCAATTGTACATCCGTCTTCGTGAAACTTAAGAAAAGTAAGAGTTGTACCCATCTTTTTTTCTGCACCATTATCTTTTGTATCAAGTTCATCGAAGGCATCAGACAAGGCTTGCCTGAAATTATCATCAGAAAATTTACCTTCAGCATTTGGGCATTGTTTAAAAATTGATTCACTCATTGACTGACAAACTGTATTGCTAGCAATTTCACCAGCAGAGTGACCTCCCATACCATCACATAAAATGAATAATCTATCAGATTCATTAACTTTTTGGTATGGTGGAAACATTGAGTCTTCTTGCTTTTCACGGGGACCTTGTTCCCAAATATTAAATACTTTAATTTTGTACTTCATATTCGTCATTCTTTTTAAAATTCTGTTCCTTCTTCGTCAGGTATTTCAAATTTAACGGTTATGTCTGGTAATTTGATTAGATCTCCATGATTTAAAATGATACAGTCTCCGTATTCAAGACGCTCATTATTAATAAAAGTATCATTCACTTTCTGCTTATAAAGAGATGCGTAGTGTACAAAACCTTTTCCCGGGACTTTCTTTACATCAATAACCAAATGTTCACGACTCATTCTTCTATTATCAGACATTGGTAGTCGACAACTGGCCTCAGATGCAGAAGCTTCTCTGCCAATAATATTTTTACCAATCTTTAATTGAAAAGATGGAAATCCTTTGATCGGAATCATTAGTTTACCTAAAGTAAAATTTAATCCGAGTCCTGTTTCTGTTTCCTCTTTAGTTTTATAATTTGTCTCTTCATCCTGATTTGGATATTCAGTATGCTCCTCATTCTTTTCTGCAATTTTCTTGAATAGTTTAAACGAAGAACTCTCTTTGCAGACTGGACATGTTACATTTTTATTCTCTATTCCCGGTTGCATTTTTACAGCCAAAATAGCTCCACAACAAGGACATTTTATTTTAACCGCATTTGTTTCCATAATAAACATTTTTATTTCCAACTCATTACAGGCATGTTGTCGGAGAATTTACCCCACATAACTGGATGTTGCTTCCCGTTAGATATTTTAACAACATTAGTATGAACATAATTAAATAACTCTTTAGCTGTTATTATTCGATCTTTGTTAGTATCTGCTCCACCTCTTAGTCCTTTCTGTAAATATGTTGTAAAGAATCCATTATCCATGTCGCGTCTTTCAATAGAAGTTTCGTCACTTCTTGAAGATAAAAACAACATTACATTTGCTTTCTTGGCATCAGATAATTCAGATTGAGAACTGGAGCTATTTGTTCGAATCTTACCAGAAAAACATGCATCAGCAAATATCATTTTGTTCTTGCATTTGCTTTTAGACATAGAACTCCGAATAGCTTTATAATTTAAATCGCCATCATAAGCGCAAAAACCTCCAGGATATCCATGTCCGCTATAGAAGAAAACAATTATATCATTAGGACCTGCCATCGAATACACCTTATTCATAGCAGCAATTATTTTATCTTTGGTCGCTTCTTTATTAAGCAACTGACAATACTGCATTTTTACATTTTTAGAATAAATCCATGTAATTGTCTGAGCGTCTTTTGCAGGTAAGGTTAAATCCATATTTGTTCCAGGATAGTCTGTTATACCTACTGATACCAGATACACTTTTGCTTCGGTATATATTGGTATCAGTAGGGTTACAGCTATCAGCAGGATTATCTTTTTATGCCATGCCATAATCGTTAGAATCATCGTTAATATAATCAGTAGTGCCATCAGTTGATGCATACATCGTATCATTACCTAACGACTGAGCCTCAAATTGAGCTACAGAAAGTTGTTCATTGCTTATGTCTGCTATTTCATTGTCGGTCAACTCACCGTCGTGGTTTAGATCTGATGCCATATAATCAAATGTACCTTCGCCGTCAACATCAATAAGAACAACTTCTTGATTATCTACCACCATTGCCCCAAAATTAGCGCCTGTCTCATCATCATGAACTACTCCAAGAATTTGAACTTCAGGATTACTATCTACAACTTCAACTTCTACATTACTTTCTGTGGTTGTATGGGATGTTTCTGCAACGTTATTGTCTTCAACTGCAACGACTTCGACATTATCATTTGAAGTTGTGTTAGTTGTTTCTGATGTTGTGTGATTGTTCCAGTTAAAGTGTTCGTTGTATTCTTCTCTCTGCTCTACAGAAAGATTGTCCCATTCTTCTGCTGTATACGTACCGTAAACATTACCATGCCATTCAAAAGCACCACCTGGACCTACCTCTGCACGAGCTGCCGCAAATGCTTCAGAGAATGACATGTCATCATTGACATTTGAAGCTACTTGGATCTCAGTGTCAGCCCAAGGATGGTCTTCTTGATATGTTGCTTGGGTATTTGTACCTTGGGCAGCTTCTCCTTGAATATCTTCACCGTCATTAATATTTTCACCGTCATTTGCAAAAGCACTGCTCGTTACAAATGATGTAGTACTGCCAAGTAAGATACCCATGCCTAAACCACTTCCAACTTTTCTCCAAGTAGAGCCCTTAGACTTTTTATTGTCGTCATTATTCTCTACCTCATTGTTTGTCTGTTCTTCAACTGTTGAATTAACTTGAGAGTCATCATACTGAGTTTTCTCATTGTCGAAAATAGTATCTTCAGTGTTCATAATGAATGTATTTTAAAATTATTATTAATTATTTATCTTATTTCACTAGCAAAATTAATCCTTTACTTTCTCATTACAATAAGAATAATAGTGTATTACATGTAGTATCTGGTTTATTGTATGAAATTGATTTTTATTTTTTTTGTTCTGTTTTTAGGGGTGGATTATTTTGTGAATTTGATTGATTGGAGTTTTGATTATTTTGATTCAGTATATTTAATTGATTAATAACTGTTGTCACTGTTTTATTAGGGACAAGTTCCATTAATTCTAACTCAACAGAAACCAATTGTGAACGGAGGTCTAAGCAAATAGAATCCTGCTTATCATTAATAAATTCTTGGGATTCTGCAGAAACACCTGTTAATATTTGATCACGTTTTGCATCTTCTTGTTTTATTTGTTTCTCAATTGCCTGTTTTCTCATTTGAAGCTCTTTAACTTTGATCGCTTGATATGTTGAATCAGTGACTGTTTTCTGTGCGAATGAAGGAATTGATAGAATCAAGAAAAATGCTATAGTAAATAACTTATAAGGTCTCATAACTTTTGGATTAATTATTCATATTTAGTAAAGTTCTTAACACCAACTATATTCTTTATCGATGGCATTTTTGAAGTTTCAACTGTATATGGTATTGTATCATTTAATTCCGTATACTCTCCGTTTGTTTGATTTAAAGCCTCTTTATAAGCGTTTTTTGCTTGTTTGGGTACAATTATTTCTATAGTAGGATTAGCAACCTGGAGTAGCATCACTTCTTTACTTTCTTTCTTGGCAGTAAATATCGGGCGTTCGCTTCTAAAGATTATTTCTTTTAATCCAACAGCTCTGCTAAACTCTCGGAACGATAGAGTAGTAATAGAAGCTGGTAGATCTATCCTAGTAATTTCCTTACAGTCGATGAATGCTCCAGAATTTATTGTTTCAACTCCATTTACGATTTTCACATTACCTTTATATGCCCTTGGACATCCATATACTATATTCTGACTCTTGTTATATAAGATGCCATCAATAGATGAGAACCTCTCATTATTTATGTCCACTGTAATAGATTCTAGATTCTTGAGTGATTTCATGTTTTGAATCTTCTCAATCTTAGCTGGAATATTAATAACTGTCAAACTATCGCTCCATCTGAAAATCTTAAGGTCAATATTTTTCCAATCACTTCCAAAAGATACGTTTTGTATTTTAGCGCATTTATAAAATACACCTTGTCCAAACTTTATAGTATTGCCAGGGAAAATAATTTTATTTAATAAAGTACAACCTTCAAAAGCAAAATCACCAATCGTAGTCATTCCCATGGGCATAACAATACTAGTAAGTTTATCCGCACCACTAAAAGCTTTTGCACTTATACCTACAACCGAGTAAACTATATTATCATGCTTAACCTTCGCAGGTATTGTTAATTCTCCATCAATGTAAGTAGGCTGTTTCTTAGATATACTCCCATTATATGTTACTTCTACTGTTTTATCTTTCTTGCTAAGTATATTAAAATAAACCTTCTGGCCATCTAGTGTAACAACAAAATCATGTGCATTTGCTATAGTGTATGATAGTAATAGCAATCCTAATGCTAATGTTTTCTTAAGATTCATAATATTTCAATTTAATTAGGCCATATAATCAGTTACATCTGCGTCATTCACATAGTCACTATTCTGAGCGATAAGAGAATGGTCATCTTCTATACATGCATCTTGGAATGGTGCCATTGTCAAACCCTGTCCAGACACATCAACAAATTCATCGTTATCTAAATAACCGTTACAATTTTCATCTGCTGCAATCACATCTGCATTTCCATCCATATCAACATCTGCGATAATCGCTTGCTGACCATCAACACTGACAACAGCAACATCCATTTGACTTCCATCATCATTTGTGACAGTTTCATAACCAAGAATAGTTACTTCAGACTCAACTGGACTAGTTGGTTGAGCTGTTGGTGTTTCTGATTGAACTTCTGTTGGTCGTTCTGGTTCTGAAGTGATAACTTGAACCTGTGGTTCTTCAGTATTAACAACTGGTTCAATTGGGTCTGGGATTTCTGCTGCACTAGCTGAAATGCTACTACCTGCTACCATTCCGATTGTAGCTCCGACTGCTGAACTCATTCCTGTTGCGATGTCAGATTTGACATTTGATTTTGTTTCTTTTTTCATATCTGTAAATAATTTAAGTGAAACTTGTTGATGCAAATGTACGCTCAGTTTTTACCCTCGCCAAATATTCGGAGGCATTCTGTATGAAATGATTGGATTAATACATGAAATAGTTTTTGCTATTATTTTTCATTCCATTTTGCTTTACAATATGGACAGTTTTTATTCTGACGTAGTACTTTGTATGGCAGTGATCCTAAGAAATGTTTGCATTTAGGATTAGGGCAACAATAATTATCTATCAGTTCGTTTTGAGCTTTTTTGCGGTCTTCAACACTAGTATCCTTTTCATTGTATATTTTTAAATACATAACAAAGGATATAATCGGTATAATCGCAGTAATTAACGCATTTGGTCCAAATATAGGAGTAAGGATTGCTGTTAATGCACCAGAACCGATACTAACCATTAATGGCAACATTCTTTTTCTTCCTTTTTCTTGCTGCTGAATAGTTATATTTTCTAATGCTTTTTCATATTTTTCCCAAATATATTCTAAATGCTTAATGGAGAATTCTTCCACTATCGGGCCTAATAGTTTCTTTCCACAGTCTATAATTGAACTTATATTTAAGATAAACTTGTCTTTACCCAAAGCTATGAGATCACTAGTTGAAATTCGCTTGGACACAATCTCTACACCATTTATAAATGTTATATTTTGAGATTTGAGATTTGTTATAGTCATTTGCCCATTTGCATCAAAATCAATTTTGCAATGAGCAATATCTTCGGCAGGTTTGCATCTACTTACACAATTA
The DNA here is from genome assembly GCA_015061335.1 of Lentimicrobiaceae bacterium. Lineage (GTDB taxonomy): Bacteria > Bacteroidota > Bacteroidia > Bacteroidales > F082 > Limimorpha. The sequence continues at coordinate 11,587 of SUWT01000045.1, forward strand.
GGAACACTGTTAGTCTGTCCTAAAGTAGTTGCTTTTATTTGTCCTCCATCCTTAATGGCAAGCATCAGTCGCCCTTGTCCTGGTTCTTTGCCAATAAATATTGTTTTCCCTTTTAATCTATCCATGATTATTCCTCATTTATTTTGGTTTCGATATTTTGATTTAATGACGTAACATATATTTCTTTTAGATTCTTTAGTGCTTCTTTTGATATATCTAATTGAAAATCGAAATTTTCACCATCACTAAGAACTAATTTTTGTCTTAAGACATTTATCTGATACACATATTTATGATTTATAATATACTTTTTACCAACACGAGCAAAAATGCTTGCTTGTTCTTTTAACCTTTCACTAAGTACTTGTTGCATATGAGACAAGTTCATACAAACAACGCCTTTAAGTTTGTTGGCTAATACAATGTTTGTATAATTACCGTCAGCTTCAAAATATACAATTTTACGGATGTCCATTCGTAAGAATTCATCACGTGAATTTAAATGTAAATACTTTGTCTTATTCATAATATTTAATTTTATAAATTGACTGTTATTAATTTTACTATTCATTTTTATTAAAATTAATCTTCAACTTGAAGATTTTTATCGAATTGTAATAAATCATGAATTGAGAATTTAGTCCATGAGTATTCTGATTTAATTTCAAACGACATCACCATTCCCTGCGCTATGTCAATTGTAAAATCAATATATCTTTCTTAAAACAGTCATCAAGCTTAACCATTAAGAGCTTATTGTCTAATTTGATATATAGAATGTCGGCATATCCTTTTTCAATTTTCTCAATTTCCCGGGATGGGATGGTTTGGTTTGGCCTCTAGCTATTAAAACTTCTTGGTTATTCTCAAATATTCCAACAGAGATATTAAATGGTATAGCATCTAATAATAAGAAATTCTTATAATAAGAAATTTCCAGTAGAACCGATTTTAGGTATATCAAAGTCCCTAAAATGTAATCTATATTGTTTTTTGATGAAATCCCTTTTGGGAATGAGGTAAGTTCTTGAAATGTTTTATTCTCATCGAAGGCATCACAGAAATCAATCTCAACGATACCTTCTGATGCTTCAACCATATATTGTTCTTGCGGACAATTTATCTTTATTGTTTTGACAATCCAAAATCGATCAAAATTATTTGGACATTTTAAGCATCATAATATTTGACGGTTTCAAATCTAAATGTAGCATATGATTATTATGCATATACGTAAGTGCTGAACTTATATGTTCAAAGAATTTCAATGCGACAGATTCGGATAAATAATTGTGTTGTTCAATATAATCATTCAGATTACTCCATCAATATACTCCATTACATAGTAAACAGTATTACTTGATTCAAATGCTTCGACTACCTTTATGATATTAGGATGACTTAATTTGCTTAGGATTTGAGCTTCTGCAATGAATTTTCTTTTATAGTTATTATATATGCCATTGTTGTTGCTACTTATAACCGTACACTCTTTCCGCCCATTAATATCCTTCATGTAAAATTCTTTAATAGCAACACGAATATTACTATTAATAGGACCAAGAGCTTCTTCGATTTTTACATTTCCCAAATAAGTTATACCGAAAGTACCTTGTTATAGAATTTTTTCTATTTGATATTCATACGCATTGCCACGCAGAATAGAACCTATTGGTAGTGACTGAATATACGACATAATACGTAATTTACTTATATGGTGTTATGTCCACATTTCTCTTTCTCTAATATCTTCTTCTGATAAAATATCAATTAACTCAAATTTCCCAGATTCTAATCTGAAGTAATATTTATTGCTGTTTTTTTCTGCAATTATGCCCAAATAATCAAATCCACTTGTCGGACCTGGACCAGGATAATGCCAAACCGTTATATTTGAAATCTTTTCAAAATTCTCATCCAACCGTATAAATAATGGAGAACTAGGTACTCTAATATTCCATGAATCACTCATCCGACTTTTATAAAAACCAAAGCCGATAGGAGACAATTCACAAAAAAATGGCTGTGTATATGGATAATTAAATCTATCTTTCGTGATTAATACCGGTTCTTTTGAGTCACATACAATTTGAAAATCAAACTCGTCTCGCCAATTATTAAGATTCAGTTCATGTAATCTGTTATCGTTAGTTACATACTTTAGTCCGTTCCCGTTAGAATAGCATAGCGTCCTCAAACTTCCCCAATATTCTGGGCATGCGGATCTTTCATATCTAAGTTCATCTACAGAAGCCAATCTAAAAGGCAATGAAGTCCATTCTTCGAGAGATTGAATCATGTTAAATATAAAACCTGGCGTGAAATTAAATTCGAAACAGCCATCCGTGTTTTCACCTATTGCTAGAAATCTAATATAATGGGAAGACAAATCGCCAAGTGAAAATATTTGAGTTTTATATTCAGTACCACCATATTCATCATACCCAACTATAAATTTCTTGTCTCCAACATATCGCAGAGCTTGAATTAGCTCACGTATTTTTGCCTTTTTATGTGAGTGGATATTCTTGGACCACCGAATATTGAATCCATTACATTCTTCTAGAATCTTAATGGTTGGTTCAGAATTTTTATATAATTCCCTGCTATTATTATTGAGTGATATAGATTTTTCTTTATTGGAATTAGGCAGAAGTATATTTATTTTTGACAGAAACTCTTCTACAGTTTGGGGCCTTTTACGTTTCATTGGTTCCATAGCCCAAGACATTAAATCTATAATGCCCTGACTTATTCCTTTTGATTTCAAAACATCATCAGGAAAACCATCATTAAAGATAGAAGAAGCGTCAGGTGGGGTAATACCAGTAAGACTCTTAAACAATGTGGCTCCTAAAGCATATATATCCAATGTTGCGGGAAATCCTTCACCTTTCTTAAAATTCGCTTGTTCTATAGGAGCATATCCCATAGTACCAGCTCCTATACGTGTACTAGATTCTGGTTCTCCAGAATCTGTAAATTGTTTTGATAAACCAAAATCAATTAAAGATAGGTAACCATTCTTATGTCTCATGATATTTAAAGGTTTTAGATCTAAATGCAGCATGCTGTTTTTATGCATAAATGAAATAGCTTCACCTATTTGTACAATATTATTCAATGCTTCGTATTCAGAAAGCCAATTATTCTCTTTGATATAATTATCATAACTACCACCATCAATATATTCCATTGAATAATAAGCAGTATTATTACATTCAAAAGCTTCTATTACCTTAACTATATTGGGGTGCTTTATTTTTGACAAGTTATTAGCTTCTTTAATAAAGTCTTTGCGATAATTGTAATATATACCAGAATTACTTCCTGTCAAAACTTTAGTCCCTTCACGACTGTTGACATCCCGCATGTAAAACTCTTTAATAGCGACAGAAATACGAGTATCTAATTCGCCTAAAGATCCTTGTAGTTTTATATTTGCAAGATAGGTAATACCAAAAGAACCTTGACCTAAAACCTTTTCAATGCGATATTGATAATTTTCCCCCTTTAATATAGTTCCAATTGGTAATGTTTGTATATCATTCATAATTCCAGTATCGTCTTTTTATTAAATTATATCTGAAAGAGTTCAGTTCTCACACAAAGTCACATCTTTAAGTTAAAAATCGTGATCTATAATACCGGGTGGTGGACCGTATACTACTTCAAAGTCATCTATATCAGAGACAATATTTTCACTTTCAAATTCTATGATTTCTGGATTTGGGTCATAAATGTCAACTATATCATCATCTATGATTCCTGAAGGAGGTCCATATACACATGGGACAACATCAATTTCATCAATTGCTTGTTCTAATATTTCTGTTATCACGGAATCTGCTATTTCTGAACCTACAACAGCTGATGCAGAAACTAGTATCGCGTCTTTTATATCTTCTTTATTCATGATTCCATTCTATCTAAACAATCTTTTATAATGGCATAACATTAAATTCCCGTTCTCGTCTCTTAAATGCATTCCATTACCTTGACAATACTTAAAAACATCGCAATGTTTACACTCATCTTTTTTCATCCATTCACGATTTCGATAAAGTTCAAAACGGTTGCTCCAAACATTCCAGAAACTATCTTTATAAATATTTCCTTGCTGATAATCGCTTCGTATACTTAAACAACCTGAGATTCCACCATCGCTTAAAACGGATGCGACCGTTAGTCCTGCCCTACATGAATAATGATGATTACGAACCAAACCTTCATATTCTCCTAGATATCCTTCACAACCATACGATAGCACAATCTTACCCTCTTCGCGTGTTTTTACAATAAAGTCCATCAACGCTCTAAATTCTTCATCAGTCAATATCAATTCTTCATTATCTTTGGCTCTACCCATTGGAGTAATAGTAAAACACCTCCATCGCTTAGCACCGGCATCAATTAACATTTGCTTTATGTCATTAAGCCTGCTGAAATTACGGCGATTTACGCATGTAATCACATCCCATACAAGTTTGGGAGTATTCTGAATACATATTAAAGCATTATATGCTCGATCAAAACTGCTTGAATTATTTCTTAGCCAGTTATGATCATCTTTAGTTCCGTCAATATCAACCGAGATCGAACGAAGCCCAGATTTCATCATCTCTTTCATGAGTGATTGTTCAAGAAGATGACCATTGGTTACAGTTCCCCAATAAAACCCTTTTTCGGTTATTATCCGACCACATTCTAATAAATCTTTCCTTACCAACGGTTCTCCGCCAATTGTATAAACCATTGTTTTAATAGTAGGTTGATGCAATCTTATTTCATCCAAAACAGGAAGAAAATCTTCTAAAGGCATTTCGTTAGTCTTTATCTCCTTTTTACAGTCACTTCCACAGTGTAAACACGATAGATTACAATTCAATGTACATTCCCAAAAAAGTTGTCTTAATGGATGAGAAAACTTAAGTTTTTCTGTATTCCAATAAGTTAATTCTCTATCTATAAGTTGCAAATTCTTCATGTTTTGTATTATCTAAATAACGTTATCGTAGTAATAACGAAAGCCGCAATTATTGACAAAATCCAAATTATAAATGACACATTTGAAGAAGTCTTATTGAACACAATAATGGCAATAACCTGAACCAAAGATATCATAAAGCCAATCAATGATAATATATCATGAGCAACATTGAAATAGACAATGCCAGAATATACAGGGGCTAGTGGTATTGATAAAAGTAATAGCCAACCTCCTAAACCAATATTATCATTTTTCTTATTTTTATCATTATTATTTTCATCTATAATAGGGGGAGGACCGTATACAGTACCAACTTCGTCTATCTTTGTATTTGAAAATATATCATCTTGCAAGTGAGGCGGAGGCCCATAAACACATTCAACATCGTCTATAATGGTAACTTCAACATCATCTGATTGTAAATGTGCTTCAAGTTCAGAAATGCTTTGAATACGCTTTTTTTTCTGTGGCTGCATGCATAAACTGATAAGATCAATAATTTTATCAGTGACTCCTTTTCTTACTAGTTTATCCTTAGAAAAACCTTCGTTTAGAATTTCGGATGCCATTCTTGGACGAACTCCAGTTAACATTTTGAATAATGTTGCACCTAAAGCATATATGTCCATAGTTGGCTCAAATATTCCACCTCTAAAATTAGTTTGCTCGATTGGAGCATAACCAGGAGTTCCACCACCAATCGTAGTGCTAGATTCTGGAATTCCATTCTCGTCATATTGTTTAGAAAGTCCAAAATCAATTAATATTGCTCCTCCATTCTTGCAAATCATAATGTTATTAGGTTTTATGTCTAAATGGAGAATTTTATTTCTATGCATACATGAAACAGCTGAACAGATTTGTTTAAAATATATTAAAGCTACATCAATAGGCAATCCTTGTTTTTGGTTTATTAAATAATCCAAACATTCGCCATCAATATATTCCATAGCATAATAAGCTGTATTGTTAGCCTCAAACTGCTCAATAACTTTTACTATATTGGGATGTTTTAATTTGCTTAGATTATTTGATTCATTAATAAATTTCTTTTTATATGTATCATATAACCCTTTTTGACTACCTGAAGTTACAGTGTTTTCTACTCTGCCATTAATCTCATGCATATAGAATTCTTTAATAGCAACATAGATTTTGCTACCGAGTGCACCTAAACCTCCTTCAATATTGACAGAAGCCATGTAGGTTATGCCAAAAGAACCTTGACCAAGAACCTTTTCTATTTTATACTTATAGGAATTTCCATAGAGTATTGTTCCTATTTTCAAATGATTATTATTCATTATTTTTCTTTTATAGATCTGATTGATCTTTGGATATTATATGGTTCATATGGATTATTCAGACTTTGACCGTAGTCTTAATAGAAAAAGTATAACCAGATACTATAGATAAACCACATGATAGTAAAAAATAAGAAGCTGTTAAACTATAGTTCCACATAGGAAGTAATAATGAGTTTAGTATACATATAGTTGTTATTGTCCACTTGTATATATTCCATCTTTCTATCCTAATAGAGCTTCTATTTTTTATTAGAAAGATTAAGATTAATAACGTTATAAATGGATATAGTACTGCGCAAAAAAATCCATCAGAATCTAACCCAGAAAATGGTCCTCCTAAATGGCTATTATATTTCATTATGAGTGCAAATAGAATTTCGAAAAAAACTACAAATCCGCCCAACAACCAATTATGTTTAATTGTTGGGGTCGAATATCTATGAGAATGTTCTTCAAAAATAGTATCTTCAATTTTTCCTGTAGGCATCCTGTATTTATTGAAAGCATCTATAAATGCCCCGATATTTTGAAAACGATGCTTCTTAATTGATTTCATTGCTCTCTCAATACAGTCAATTGTTTTTTTACTTATATGCTTTTTAACTAATTCATTCGACGGGAAACCGTTATTTAATATAACAGAAGCCTCTGGAGGGCGAACACCAGTTAACATTTTGAATAATGTTGCTCCCAATGCATATACATCCATAGTAACAGGAAAGTCTTTACCTTCGTGATAATTACTTTGCTCAATCGGAGCGTAACCGG
>SUWT01000136.1 GCA_015061335.1 Lentimicrobiaceae bacterium
ATTATTATCAGTCGGAGAGAAAGCTTTCCATTTTGATAACGATATTCACCTGTATTTCAATATTGATTTCATTGATGGGAGTTTTCGGTTTGGTTTTATTTGAGACACAATATCGTCGTCGTGAGATTGCCATACGACGTGTCAACGGAGCCACGGTAAAAGATATTTTAAAGATGTTCAACGTACAATTCCTGAAAGTAGTAGCGGTATGTTCAGTGATAGCAATACCATTGAGTTATTATATCGTTGACAAATATCTCATGAGTTTCGCAAATAGGATTGCGCTCTCGGCATGGGTCTTTGTATTGTCGGTCTTGATAATATTACTTCTGACAATATTCGTCGTCACGACAAGATCATGGAAAGCCGCGAATGAAAATCCAATTGACGCGATAAATTAATTCATAATGCATAATTCATAATGCATAATCGTTTTAATTATGAATTATGAATTGCTAAGTTCGGTTCTATAACTATCTACAGCATAAAGTGGAATGTTTTCCATCCATTCTTGGTCGATGTATGGTTTTAAAGAAAGACGTACTGCTTTAAAGTTCTTGTCTTTAAAATCTTCGTTGACAAACAGCGACAGCGACTTGCTCTTAACATTGACAGACGCTTTCACTTCTATAGGAACGACTTTCTCTTCGTTTTGGAGGAGGAAGTCTATTTCCATAGTAGAATTGTCTTTGGAATAATAGTAAACAGAAATGTTGTTAGTCGCCTTCAAATGCTGAAGTACGTAGTTCTCGGTAAATGCTCCTTTAAATTCAACGCGAATGAATCGTTATGACAGTTAACATAAATCAGATTGTCAAATTCTCGATTGCCAAATTCCTTTAGTATGTAAGTCTTTCCGACCTATGTATTTGTATATTGTCTAATTTTTTGACACTTTGTTGTTATTGTAAAAAGTTAAGTTATTGATATATAATAATATCATTACTTTGGCACGAAAGTTAATAATCAATTAACAATGTACAATTAACAATTGTAGAGACGCGTCAATGTTTCCTGCAAAAATAAATGAACATTGACACGTCTCAGGAATTAAGAATGAATTGAAAATCTGAGAAACAGCCCTGTAAGGGCGACAGATTACAGGCAGGTGTGGAGTGCGAAAGTTAAGGGTAATTATTTATATGTTATGATAATTTATTAATGAGAAATTTTTAAAAGTCATTTCCTCTTTGCCTGAATATATTATATATGAAGATGAAATATCGTCTCCAAATAATTTCTGCACGTACGATAGCGATTTCGTAAATTCTTGATTAAAACGTTCTGCCGATTTTATCTCGTATGCTTTAATCTTGTTCGCTTCTTCTTGTATCACATCAACCTCAGCAGTCTGGTCTCTGTAGAAGAACAAATTGCTTTTAAGTCCTTGATTGTATCTTTTTTTTAACATTTCGCAAACTACCATGTTTTCAAATATAGCACCTCGAAGCGGATGAGTCTTTATATGTTGCTCGTTTTCAATGCCGAGTAAATGACACACCAAACCAACATCGTAGAAATACACCTTTGGAGTTTTAGTCATTCTTTTCCCTATGTTGCGATGGAATGGTTGTAGCAAAAAAGCTGTATAGGAAGTCTCCAAAATGCTCATCCACGACTGTATCGTTTTATAGTCAACGCCTAATTCGGAAGCGATAGATGAGGCAATAAAGACGTTCCCTACTCTTGATGCGACGATTGTCAGAAATTTTTGAAACAGACTAAGATCTTTTATGTTAAGGATTTGCCTAACATCTCTCTGCAAATATGTTGATACATAACTGTCATATACATTTCCAGGATCTTTCCCATCACCCCATACGCCAGGATAAAAACCTTTCCACATCAAGGTGTTGGTATCTATATTTGCATCTTCTTTTAATTCACTTATGCTTAATGGTAATAGTCTTGTGACTGCAACTCTTCCTGCCAATGTTTGCGAGATGTTTTGCATAAGTAGGAAGTCGCTGCTTCCACTTAATATGTATCTGTAGTCTTTGTGTTCGTCAACCACGACCTGCAATGCGGAAAACAACTCAGGAATGTTCTGTGCCTCATCTATAATCAATCCGTTAGGATATTGTAACAAAAATCCTTCGATGTCCTGTTTGACTAATGCTAATGTTGTGGCTCTCTCCAAATTAATATATTCATAATCAGGAAACGCCATTTTACATAAGGTTGTTTTTCCCGACTGACGAGGTCCTGTCACTGAAATTACAGACCATTTTTCACTTAGTTCAGTCAATAAATTTTGTAGTTCCCTTTGATACATGATTTTATGTTTTTATATTCTTTTGACAAATTAGGAGTTGTATTCCTGATTTGCAAAGATAGCTATTTGGATTGATAAAACAATCAAATATGAAATAATTTTTTCAACTGTCTAATTTTTTGACACCCGCTGTCTAATTTTTTGACACTATATTTACATTACCATATATTAAATCGTTGATATTCAATAATGATTATTTATGGCATAATTTTCTTATATATAAACAACAAATGTTAGAAATTATGAAAAATATAATAAGAACAACGATTTTTACTTTGACAGTGTTAATTTTTTTGACACTCACGTCTGCATAGCAGGCGTTGTAAATAATTTTATAGGACTATTAAACAAATAAATGTATTAACCAAAAAATATTATAACTATGAAAAAATTAATCTTATTATTTGCAATGGCATTGGTGATGCAATCGTGTTACGTAACAATAGAAATTCCACCATGTATGAACGGTAATTTAACTCCTGAACAGACAAACAGCATCTGCTGGTTGTCTGATACAACTTCATTAATCGGTTTAGATAATGATGATTGCATCTATGCTATCAATTCAAATCAGATGAAGGACTTACTTATAGCTAAAGATAGAACGATTGTTTACAGGTGGTTACCTTATGATATGAAGAACAATATTCCAATATATTTTGTACAATCATATTGCGATGAAAATAATATCGAATTATATGTAATTACAAACGAATATACAGCAGCTTTTGCCGAAATAGATAATGTTAAGAATCCGATATTTTCAATGAATATCGGTGATTGTATGATAAATGTTGAAAATAAATTGGAAGATAAATTTTACAAAGAACTTTTTGGCAATAAATACAAGAAAAAATTTCATATCTATTATCTTGAAAATGGCGAATTTGTAAGAACTGAAGA
>SUWT01000004.1 GCA_015061335.1 Lentimicrobiaceae bacterium
ACCATCGTTCAAAGCGATGAAAGCTACGTTCTTACTTCCGCGTTTGTTACGCACCCAACCTTTGACATTTATCTCTTTGTCAAACTCTTGCATTTGTAATGCATCTTTAATTTCTGTACGTTTCACGACAATTATATTTTAATTTCTAATTATTATCCTTACTTAGGTAAACTGCAAAAATAGAAAAAAAACACATATCATAGCATATTTTTAGCTGATAGTTTTTATTTTTGCAAAAAAAATGATGAGAGCAAAATTTGATATAAGAAGCTGGATTGAAAATCCCAAGGAGCTATTGGTTATTGCCGGACCATGTAGCGTAGAGAGTGAGACTCAATTTGCAGATACTGTCATGCAGATAAAAGATATTCAATCTGTTAATCTTATACGTGCTGGTATCTGGAAACCTCGTACCCGACCTAACGGCTTCGAGGGAATAGGAGAGGAAGGTCTGAAATGGATGCGACACCTTGCCGATACTACGGGAATGCCTTTTATGACTGAAGTGGCAACACCTCAGCATGTCGAACAAGCTCTTAACCATAAAATTGATGCTCTCTGGATAGGAGCTCGAACGACAGCTAATCCATTTTCTATACAAGAACTGGCTGATTCTCTTAGAGGTAGTGATATACCTGTCTTCGTTAAAAATCCTATCGCCGCCGATCTGAAACTTTGGATAGGTGCTTTTGAACGTCTTTCTTCATCAGGTCTAAAATATCTTGTGGCGATACATCGTGGTTTCCAGGACGTGAACTCAAATCCATATCGCAATAATCCTCGTTGGGAATTGCCTATCGAACTGCACCGTCTTTATCCTAATATCCCTATCATAACCGATATTAGTCATATATGTGGCTGCCGTGAGATACTCCAAGAGACTGCTCAAAAAGCTCTTAACCTCGCAACAAACGGTCTTATGATAGAGTCGCATTGCGAACCAGAGAAAGCTCTTACAGATGCAGAACAGCAAATCACACCTCATGACCTCAAAGCACTTCTCGAGAATATCGTAATACATAAAACAAACTCTTCTAAGGCAGACGCCCTCCTACAAGAACTTAGGAGTCAGATCGATAGCATCGATGATGAATTGTTACACCTGCTGGCTAAAAGAAGCGATATCTCAGCAAAAATAGGCATAATCAAAAAAGAGAATAATCTTACCGTACTTCAACTAGATAGATGGAATACTATATTGTCGCAGCATTTAAATAAAGGAAAAACGCTGGGTCTTAAAGAAGATCTTGTTAAAAGTATTTTTGAGATAATTCATAAAGATTCTATCGATAGACAATTATGAATTATATGTCTTACATCTTTTTTTGTGCGTTCTTGATACGGTTCTTATCACCCCAAAGACCATAAACCTCGCTTACATTGCCTGCTGTAATGAACGCATTGATGTTCTCATTGTTGATAAATGCCATTAAGTTGGAAAACTCATCTTTTGTTAAAAGAACTTCGAGTTCAACTTTCTTTTCACCACTATAACCGCCTCTGACATCATATAGCGTAACGCCACGTGATAAGTCCTTGACAATGTAATCTTTAATCTTCTCATGCTCGTTGGAGATTATACAAACACGTTTTCTATTGTTTAATCCAGCTGTGAAATAATCCACAACTAAACCATTAATCCATGTTCCAATCAAACCAATGACAACCATATAGAAAGGATTGATGGCGAAAGCAGTACAACAAATAATACCACCAGCTACAGATACTGAAGCCCCTATGTCAAAATGTAAATATTTATTAACAATTTTAGCCAAAATATCAAGACCTCCTGTAGATGCGTTTATCTTGAACAAGACAGCTTGTGAAGCACTCAAAAGTAGTACGAAACAACAAAGATCAAACCAAATATCACCCATCACTGATGGTATTTCAGAGTTCGGGTTGATAAATCTGTCGTATGGAAAATAAGTCTCTAAAATTCTCATTAAAGGTCCTAAAATAAGAGCCGTATAAACTGTCTTGATTCCAAACTCCTTGTCAATCAGTATATATGCTAATATCAATAAAATAGCATTTATAACAAAAATTACTGTTGAAACAGGTAAGGCTAAACCAAATAACTTTTCTGAAATACCACTTATGACGATTGACAAACCAGATATTGTGCCAATGATGAGTTTGCTAGGTACGAGAAAATAATAAACAGCACAAGCTGTTATTATCATACCGACAGTCATGATAAACAACTCAATCCAGAATTTCTTGGTTCCTAAATAACTTATAATTTCTTTAGCATTCATTTTGTATAATTTTGTCCGCAAAATTACAATTATTTTCGTTAAATTTGCAAAAAAATGAATGTCATGAGAAGGAATATTATATTAATGTTAACCTGTGTTTTGTTGTTATCGTGCAATAAAGATAAAACCTTTATTGATGAGCATATAATCCCAGCACCAAAGATCATTCAGCTTCAAGATGATAGAATGCATCCCATCAAAGATATAATAGTTTCTGGTTCTACTCAGAATCTTCAGTATCTGCATAATAAAGATGAATATTTTCTCAAAATTGAAAAGGGAAATGTTTATATAGAAGGTAATGAAATTTGGGCTCGTCAAACTTTAACGCAACTTGCTGATAACGAAGGTTATGTACCTGATATTCAGATTCATGACTGGTCAGAATATCCTTTTAGGGGATTTATGCATGATACAGGGCGTAATTTCCAAACTATTGAAATGCTTAAAGAGACTATCGACCTTATGTCTTTTTACAAAATCAACTATTTTCACTGGCATCTCACTGATTATCCGGCATGGAGAATTGAATGCAAAGTGTATCCCCAACTAAATGATCCTCAGTATCAGAGACCTGGTCGTGACTGTGGTAAATATTATACATACGATGAGATAAGAGATCTTATAGCTTATGCCAAAGAACGTGGTATTACTGTAATGCCGGAGATAGATATGCCCGGACATTCTGCTTATTTTAAGAATGCCTTCGGTTTTACAATGGACTCAGAAGATGGTAAGAAGATATTGGAGAAATGTATAGCAGAATTCTGTGAAGAGATACCTGTATCAATGTGTCCTTATCTTCATGTTGGCTCTGATGAGGTGTATATCAATGATCCTAAGGGATTTATGCATTTCGCTGAAGGACTTTGTAAGAAATATGGTCGTGTCGCAATGGCTTGGGATCCGGGCTTGCCTTCCGATAGCACTACGATTCGTCAGATATGGAATACAGCTGCTGGATCAAATGCTGCAAGTACAAAAAAAGGTGGTCGTTATGTGGATTCTTTTATGGGTTATCTAAATTATTATGATCCAATTTATTTCACAAACAAAGTGTTTTTACATACGGCATGTGCGCAGGAAATCCCTGATACTACCAATGCTCTTGGTGGAATACTATGCCTTTGGAATGATGTCCGTGTCGTTGATAAAACACGTATAGCTCTTCACAATGGAATGATTAATGGTATGATGGTCTTTGCTGAACGTTTCTGGAATGCGGCTAATGGCTCATGGGAGGAACTTATTGCCTTCGAAGATAAGATGTCATTCCATAAAAATACACTTCTGAAAAATCATGATATTAGATGGTATCCTAATGCTAAAACAATATGGAAAATTAAAATTAATGAATCCGATACTTTGTTGGCATACGGAGGCGCGATTGACCTCGATGATCTGTCTGCGCAAAATTCTATAGTTATAAACGACACGACATCAGCATGGGCTTTTACAGAGATTCATTCAGATCATGACACTTGCGTAAAGGCATGGGTGGGTTTTGAAGCAGCAGCTCGTTCTAATAGGATTTCCGCCGGTATAGCTGAACAAGGAAAATGGGAAAATGGAGGAAGATTCTTTGTCAATGACAATGAAATATCTCCTTCTCAAAAATGGAATGAACCAGGAAAATACAAATACCATTATAACACCTGGGCAAAACCGGAAGAAGAACTCCCTTATACAGATGAACAATTCTACTGGATGCGTGAGCCTGTCATTATTCCCTTGAAACAAGGTAGAAACGAGATAAAAATGTATATACCAAAGACCTTCAAAGGTCAGAGGTGGAGCTTCGGTCTTCTATTGGATCATAAATAAGATTATCTGTTATAATGAAATAATCTCGTGCATCTTGATGTCATTGTCCTCGGTAGGGACTCTTTCAATGAGTTGAAAATCAAAACATATACCGATCCTTTTGATGTCAAGATGTTTGGATAAAAATCTGTCATAGTAGCCCTTGCCTCTGCCAATACGATTGCCGTCTTTGTCGAAGGCTACACCCGGAACAATAATAAGATCATAATCGCCCTCATATACCTCATTCTGCGGCTCTAAAATATTGAAGTCACCAATAATAAAGCCGGTGTCTTGAGCTAACTCAACAGGTATTATATCATCACCCACCACGGTTGGAAGTATGATTTTCTTTTCATTACGCCATCTATCTATGAAATCATGAGTGTTGACTTCATCAGGTAATGAACTATATAACATTACAGTCTTAGCCTTAATAAAATCTTTATGATTTTCTAATTTGTTGAGAATCATTTTTGATTGTGATAAAAGGCTCTCCTTAGACTGTTGTTTTTTCAACGCCTTGATATGATTTCTAAGTTCTTTTTTATCCATATAGATAAAATTATCTGAACCATCTTACGAGGTTCTGTCTCGCAAAAAGATAATAAATAATCAGGCCTAACCAACTCATTACCAATAATAAGAATATAGAGATAACTTTTCCTGCTTTGCTGATAGGCATTTTTAAAATTTCAAAAATTGCAGCAACGCCTAAGACTGCACCCAATAGATATAAAATAGCACTTAACATATTTAACTTTTTTGCAAAGGTAGTCTTTTTCTTGAGAAACGTTATTATGATGAGAATTATTTTTGATTATTTTTGCATCATGATTAAGGATGTACGTAATATTTCCATTGAGGATTATAACTATCCTCTACCTGATGAACGCATCGCAAAATATCCTTTGAGTGAGCGTGATGCTTCTAAGTTGTTGGTTTTAAATCAAGAAGGGATAATATCATCGCATTTTAAGAATATTGGTGATTATCTCCCTGAAGATTCGTTATTGGTTTTTAATGAGACTAAGGTTGTACGTGCGCGGCTTCAGTTTAAAAAGGAGAGTGGTGCCGCAATAGAAGTTTTTTGTTTGGAACCCGTCAGTTGTAATGGTGATTATCAGTTGGCATTTAGCTCTACATCATCGTGTAGGTGGCGTTGTTTGGTTGGAAATTCCCGACGTTGGAAAGATGATATACTCTCGATGCAATTAAAGATTAAAGGTATAGATGTGGTTCTATATGCAGAGAGAGAAGTTAAAAACGATTCTTATTCGATTGTAAGGCTCTCATGGCAGCCTGCTCATCTCAGTTTTGCTGAAGTTCTTGAAGCAGCCGGGGAAATACCGTTGCCACCATATCTTCATCGTGAAGCAGAACCTTCTGATAGAGAACGTTATCAAACTGTTTTTGCAAAGTATGAGGGGTCTGTGGCGGCTCCAACAGCTGGATTGCATTTTACTAATGAGCTGATACACAGTCTTGAAACCAAAGGCGTGTTGTTTGAGGAAGTGACTTTGCATGTGGGTGCTGGTACGTTCAGACCTGTTTCTACACAAACAATAGGTGATCATGAAATGCATACTGAAACTATTATCGTAAAAAAATCGTGTATAAAAAATATCATAGATAATAGCGAGAAATGTATTATTCCTGTTGGGACAACAAGCATGAGGACTTTGGAATCATTGTATTGGATAGGTCTTATGCTTATGGAAGAAGGCATGGAGGAACGACAACTCTTTCTTGATCAATGGTTTCCGTATAAGGAGAGAGATGTTCTGCCAACAATGTCAGATTCTTTTAGTACGATTTTAGATTATCTGGATAAGCATAATATGACTGCATTATGCGCAGGAACAGCTCTTATGATAGCGCCATCATGTGACATCAAAGTCGCTAAAGCCCTTATAACTAACTTTCATCAGCCAAAGAGCACATTATTATTGTTAGTATCAGCATTGATAGGAGATCGTTGGAAGGATGCCTATAAATATGCTTTAGAGAACGGTTTTCGTTTTCTGAGCTATGGTGATAGCTGTCTTTTCTTTAAATCGTAACTTTAAGCATCAATCATTGATGTTTCCGTAATTACCAATCTGAATCCTACTCCGTGTACTGTGAGTATTTTTACGTTAGGGTCTGCTTTTAGATATTTGCGTAGGCGTGCGATGAAGACATCCATAGAGCGTCCGATAAAATAATCGCTATTGCCCCATATCATTTTCAAGGCTTTCTTGCGAGTTACAAGGTCGTTCTTATTGTCATACAAAACCTTAAGAAGTGCTGCTTCTTTTCTCGTCAGAGGTTGTTCATGTCCGTCAAGTATCAGGATCATGTTTTTTGCGTCGAAAATGAACCGTCCTATATTTATCTTACTTTCACCTAAAGAATATGAAAAAGGATCGTTTCTTTCAACTCGACGTAAGACGGCTTTGATTCTCAACAATAATTCCTCTGTGCTGAATGGCTTTGTGACGTAATCGTCGATGCCGTATTCTAACTCTTTTAACATATTGAGATGCAAACCCTTATTGACCAGGAAAATTATTGGCATATCTGGGTTGAGTATTCTGATCTGAGCCGCAAGAGCAAGCCCGTCTATGCCGCTTAACTCCAAATCAAGTATGCAGATGTCAATGTCGTATTTCTTGAAGAGATCTAGTCCTTCAATACTCTTTTTTGTAGTATATATCTTATAATCAACAGTTTTTAAACTATCACTGATCATATTACGTAAGTCGAGATCGTCCTCGACAAGCAGAACAGAAGTTTTATTCAGAGTTTTCATAATTTGTTGTTTTATAAAACATAAACTAACAAATGATAAAAATTGTTTAATTCTGATTAAAAAAAATTAAATTATTTGTTTCTTTTATACAAGTATTCTGCGTATGTCTTTAGTGTTTCTTTTCTCTCTGCGGGAAGATCGATATTGTCTAAATGCTGTAAAGATTGTTCGTAATATTCAGTCATTAGTTTGGTGACGATGTTTTTAACATCGTATTTAGAATATATGTTCAGTACTGTCTGAATTTTTTTCTCATCGCGTCCTTTAGGCATTTTAAATAACTCTCTGAGTGTTGCCTTGTCTTCTTCCGATGCTAACTCCAAAGCCTTGAGATACAGATATGTCTTCTTGTTGTCAGCTATATCACCGCCTGTCATCTTGCCAAAAACTTTTACGTCGCCATAACAGTCGAATATATCATCCTGTAATTGAAACGCCATGCCGAGATCTATTCCGAAATTGTATATGTTTTCTGTATCTTTTTCATTTGCTTGAGCTACTATTGCACCTATTTTCAGTACAGATCCGAGTAAAACTGCAGTTTTAAGTCGTATCATCTTCAAATAAGCATCCAGACTTACATTGTCTTGTGTTTCAAAATTCAGATCGTATTGCTGTCCCTCACAAACTTCAATGGCGACCTTGCATAATTCGGCGAAGACCTGATGTGAATATAATTTATTGGTGTTTAATACATATTGAAAAGCCTTTATCAACATGGTGTCTCCTGATAGTAATGCGATATCAGAGTTCCATTTATGATACACTGTTTCCATGCCTCTTCGTAATGGAGCCTGATCCATAATGTCATCATGAACGAGGGTGAAGTTGTGAAAAATCTCGGCTGCTACTGCAGGAGTGAGACAATCGTCAATGTTACCACCAAAAAGATCACATGCTAAAAGACATAGTGTAGGTCGCATTCTTTTGCCACCTTGACGTAAAATATATTCTATGGGTTCATATAATTCTGAAGGATTGCCATCAAAATGTTGATTGTCAATATATTTATTTATTAGTTCTTGTATAGATTCAACTTTTGTCATAATAATTTTTGTTTGATATAAACTTTTTGAATTTTAAAAGTCCAAAAGTACAATTTTTTTGCTTAAAATGCTAAAAAATGGTGCGAAATTTGTAATAAATCAGAAAAAATATATTAGATGAGAGCTGTTAAATTTATTGTTTTTGGTTTGTTTCTGTTGTTTTTCTCATGTAGTACTACAAAAAAACTTTATGAGACAGAAGATTACGACGGAGTTGTGGAAAAGTTAGGTCAGAAAGCTGCACATGGAAAATTAAATGCCGAGCAGATAGAGGTTTTGGCTAATTCATATCATGGTGCTAATGAGAAAGATTATGACAGGATTATGGAGTTGAAGATGACTGGTCAGCCGAATATTTGGCCCGAGATTTATAAACGGACATTGAGTATCGATCAAAGACAGGAGAAGATAAGCGATTTATCAGAAGATATAAAAGTAGCTATAGGTTATAAGTCGCTGGATCTTGATGAAGAGATAAATTCGACTAAGGAGAAAGCGGAAATTTTTCTTTGTGCGAAGTCATATCATTTATTGAAAACACCTACGGAAGAGAATATTGAAGAAGCACGTGGTCTTGTGGATCAGCTGTTTAAAATAAATCCTACTAATAGAAATCTTGATGATCTGCGTGTGAAATTAATTATAATGCCGTCGGAAAGGATATTGTTCAGAGTGGCAACACCACGTGAGCTTTTTCTGCCTGAAGATTTTGCACGATTAGTTTTGGATTTTGAACATAACAAAATATACAATGTACCTTTCGACATTGTTCCTATAGATACTTCGGATTATGATCTGATGATACGAGTCATGATAGAGGATAAATTTGTAGGTCCTGAGCGGATAGAAACTGTTAGCTTTGAGGAGAGGAATGGAGATCTGGTGGCGAAAGTGACTGATAAGATTTTAACAAAATCGGCAACTATTTATGGGAGATTTGAGTTTATTGACGTTAAAAAAGACCGAATTTTACTTGTTACGCCTTTTGATGTTAGCACTGAATTTGCATATGATTATGCAGAGGTAAGTGGAGATAAGTCGGCTTGTTCTGAGCATACATTAGAGCTTTTGAAGAATAAACCTGTTGATTTTCCGAGTGATACGATGCTTCTTGGAGATGTTGCGAGGAAATTAAATTCTATTATAAAAGAGTATTATCAGAAAAAATAAAAAAAATAAAAAAAAGTTTTGCGGGTTTTAAAAAAAGTTGTATCTTTGCACCGCAAATGAGACGTTAACCTTGCCGGTGTAGCTCAGCGGTAGAGCACGTGATTTGTAATCTCGGGGTCGGGGGTCCAAATCCCTCCACCGGCTCAAAAAAAAGGAGGACTAGTCCTCCTTTTTTTGTTTTTATTTTGTATGTAGAGACGATGCGCACATCGTCTCTACATTTTTATCGGCTTAAATTACCAGTTAAGAATTTTCTTGAAGTCGTATTGCTCAGGATTTGCAACATATTGTTTGGCTGCTTCATAGTCATCAGCAGTAATATATTGCAAGCAGTCGCGGAATACCAACTTGGCTTTAGCGCCGTTCATGTTTACTAGACGAGGTTTGACTTTGCCGTTTTCATCTTCTACATCTTTGAGATATAAAGGTTTAACCTCACCTTTTGAATCTGAAGTTACCATAGCGCCAGATACGCCTTCATCGAACAGTTGTTTGACGCCGTAACCTAGCATGCTGCAATAGAACAAATCGAATGCCCCTGGATCGACGCATCTGATTTCATATCCAATTTCTACAGGACGGCTCTTTATTGAAAGTCCTAATTCTTTGATACGTTTTTGTAGTAATGTGTTGAAGATATGAGCTTTACTTACATTTCCGAGTTCTGGGTGTCCGTGATCGTCGTATGTAAAGTTGACGCCTGAGTTTTGAATTTCTTCGTCTGTCATGAAATGGAACACGCCTTCACTGATGATAGCCACACCGTAGTTGATGCCCAATATTTTGCGTTTTACCATGGCACTTATCACCAGGTTTAATATTCTATCGAAAGTGACATCAGTGTTATAGAACATTTCAGGTATGATAATCATAGGGTAGTGACAGGCTGCGCCCATACCGAAAGCGAGATGTCCCGCCTCGCGACCCATAGCAGACACAATAAACCAATTGCCGCTAGTACGAGCGTCTTCATATACCGTCTGTGATATTCTGACGCCAGCTTCTTTAGCTGAATAATAGCCGAATGTAGGTGTTCCTTCAGCTAATGGAAGGTCGTTGTCGATAGTCTTAGGTACGTGAATATTTTGAATCTTTACATTATTGGCTGCCAGGTATTTAGAGATTCTATTTGCTGTTGATGCAGTGTCATCGCCGCCTATTGTCACAAGTAATTTTACATTGTTGTTGACAAAGAAGTCGCTGTTAAATTCTTCATCTTTTGGTTTATAACGACTCATTTGCAAGGCTGAACCACCCATCTTCTGAATCTGATCGGCATAGATAAAGTCGATGTCAATGAATTTTGGATTCGGTTTAAACAAATTTTTATAACCTTCATGAAGTCCGATTACTCTGTAATTGTCTTTTAAGAAAGTCTTAGCTACAGTGCTAATTACAGTATTGATTCCCGGAGCAGGACCGCCACCGGCTAAAATAACTATTGATGGAGTCATATCATTTTTTTTTAAAGTGATTCAACAAAATTTTAGTTACCGCAAAGATAAAAATATAATGTTGTAAAAACACAATTATTTAAAAAAAAATATATTGTGGATTAGATTAAAAAATTGTATTTTTGTCGGTTGATTAATCGATGTGTATTTTAGAGAGTTGAATTTAAACTAAAAGTATGTATAGTTTTATTTCCGGTATTGTGGTTGAAAAAAATCCGGCGTATGTTGTTATTGATAATCATGGTGTTGGATATTTAATTAATATAACACTTAACACTTTTACGGCTATTGGCGAGCAAACGGAGGTAAGGCTTTATGTTCATTTATCGATTCGTGAAGACGCACATGTTTTGTATGGCTTTTATACAGAAGAAGAGCGTTCTCTTTTCACACAGCTTATCACAGTATCGGGAGTGGGATGTAATACGGCTCGTTTGATATTGTCGTCATTGACGGTAAGAGAGACTATAGAAGCCATTTCCAATAACAATATCAGAGCAATTCAGAGTGTTAAAGGGATAGGAGCAAAGACGGCTCAAAGGATTATCGTTGATTTGCACGATAAGGTGTTAAAACTTAACGTTTCAGATGGCGAAAAAACAGCTTTTTTAAACAATACATTGAAAGAAGAAGCGTTATCTGCATTAATGGTCTTAGGCTTTAGCCGAACAAATGTTGAGAAAACTTTAGACAAACTTCTGTCGCAGATGGAAAATCCTAATGTTGAACAATTGATCAAAGAAGCTCTGAGATTATTATAAGTTTGATTTGAGATATGAATAGATACTTAGTAAATATAAAGAAATTACGCACGCTATTTTTATTGTTGGGTGTGTTGATTTGTGTTAATGTTGGTGCTGAAAATATATTGACAGAAGCTCTTTTGCCACAAGAGCCTGATACAACGCAACTTATATATCCTATTCCTCCTGATGATGGTAATCCTTTCGATCAGCAGAATAATAAATCGGGCTTATATCTCAATGATCCTGAGAATGTTACTCGTGAGATAGTTTATGATCCAGTTACAGGACAATATGTGTTTTATAGTAAGATCGGTGATTTTATGTATCGCGATCCATATACGATGACACAGGAACAATATATCAAATTTCATAATCAAAAGTCAATTAGCGATTATTGGCAGGATCGTCGTGAGTCGGTGACAAGCACTTCTAGTAATGGAAATCAACTTATCCCGACCATTTATGTAGGTGGTAAGGTGTTCGATAAGATTTTCGGAAGTAATACTATTGATATTAAGTTACAAGGTTCTGCTGATGTGACCTTTGGTATTAAAAATCAAAGACGTAATGACCCTGCTTTGACAATAAGCCAACAAAGGACAACAAACTTCGACTTTGAAGAGCGTATTCAGTTGAGTGCTTCAGCTAAAATAGGGGAGAAGATTGAATTTAAACTTAATTATAATACAGAGACACAATTTACCTTCGATAATAAATTTACTTTGAAATACGAAGGCGATGAGGATGACATCATACAACTTATCGAAGCTGGTAATGTCAGCATGCCATTAAGAAGTTCTTTGATAACAGGAACACAGTCGCTGTTCGGTATTAAGACAAAATTGCAATTTGGTAAGACAAGTATCACGTCTGTAGTTTCATATCAAGAGAGTGAGACGCAAAATATCTCAGTGAGCGGTGGATCTCTTACCAATGAATATGAGATTGAATGTCTTGATTACGAAGAAAATAGACACTTCTTCCTTAGCCAGTATTTTAGAGAGAATTATGAAAGAGCTTTGGCGGATCTTCCATTGGTCACTTCAGATATTAACATCAACAAAATTGAAGTCTGGGTTACAAATACAACATCAAACTTCGAAAATTGTCGTAATATAGTGGCATTCACCGACTTGGGTGAAGGGAAGGAAGAGTGGATCTATAATGACAATAATGTACAGTCGGCACATATTGTAGGACCTCAGTATCCAGATGATACCGTCAATACATTGTTGTACAACATGGATTATAATTCAATCAGATCGTTGAACAGTGTCACTTCATATCTTACATCAAAGGGATATACATCGGGTAAAGACTTCGAGAAGCTGCAGAAAGCCAGAAAATTGAGTCCTTCAGAATATGTTCTGAACAGTAAATTAGGTTTTATTACACTGAATGTTAATTTGAATGCTAATCAGACACTTGCAGTAGCATATCAATATACAGTTATTGGACAGGACAAAGTTTATCAGGTCGGTGAATTCTCTGATCAAAGTATCTCAGATCCAAATCTTTTGGTGACGAAGTTGTTGAAGAGTACTACCATTAACACAAAGATGCCTATGTGGGATCTTATGATGAAGAATGTTTATAACATCAGAGCATATCAGATTAGCCCTAGCGACTTTGTGATGAATATTCTTTATTTAGGAAATGATAATGGTGTTGCTACAGGATATTTTGCTGACGCTGAAGGAGCACTTAAAGGTCAGTCATTACTTCATTTGATGAACATGGATAATTTGAATTCACAGATGAATGCTGTTGAAGGTGGTGATGGATTATTCGACTTTATCAACGGGGCTACTACCAATGGAGGTACCATCAATGCGGCGACAGGACGTGTTTATTTTACTGTCTTGGAGCCTTTCGGAAGTCATATAAGAAAGATATTTGAGAATAATCCAGAACTTGCGGACAAATATGCATTCGATTCTTTATATACCCTTACTAAGACATCAGCGGAGCAATATACGGAGAAGAATAAATTCCGTTTAGAAGGACATTATACTTCATCATCGGGTAGTGAGATTAATTTGAATGCTCTTAATGTAGAGCCGGGATCTGTTACTGTGACGGCAGGAGGCATCCCACTTGTAGAGAACGTTGACTATACTGTTGACTACACACTTGGTCGCGTGACGATTTTGAATGAGGCACTCCTTAATTCTGGAACTAATATCAATATCTCTTTGGAAAATAATACAGCAATCTCTACTATGAGAAAAACTTTCCTTGGAGCACGTATCGAACATGAATTTAATAAGGATTTCTTGTTAGGAGGAACTATCTTACACCTCAACGAGAGAGCTTATACCACCAAAGTGAATTATAATGACGAACCTTTGTCAAATACAATATATGGTTTTGATGTTAACTATCAAACAGATTCACAATTGTTAACAGACCTTATCGATAAACTTCCTTTGATAGAAACAAAACAAAAATCGCGCATTTCTATCTATGGTGAGTTTGCTCGTTTTGTACAAGGTATTAATAAGGAAACAGGACAAACAGGAACATCATATATTGATGACTTTGAAGGAGCTAAGTCAACGATAGATTTACGTCAATGGTCATCATGGCATTTGGCAAGTACTCCTCAGCATCAGTATAATCTTTTCCCGGAGGCTTCATCTACTATTGGTCTGGATTATGGTAAAAACCGTTCCAAATTGGCATGGTACACTATTGATCACTCTGTTTTTTATGATAGATATGGATCGGTACGACCATCTAACGTAAGTAATGATGAGCTTTCTGATCATAGGGTGAGACAGGTTTTAGAGACCGAGATATTCCCTAATAGAGATATTCAGGCAGGAGCTTCAACGAATGTATCTGTATTGAATTTGGCATATTATCCTGATGAGAGAGGCCCATATAACTATGATACTGAGAATATTAATTCTGATGGAACCTTTGAAAATCCTGAGGACAGATGGGGTGGTATTATGAGAGCTATAGAGTCGTCAGATTTCAATGCTACCAATGTGGAATATATTGAATTTTGGTTGATGGATCCATTCTTTGAAGGTCAGGATCAGACTAATACAGGTAAATTATATTTCAACTTAGGTGATATTTCTGAAGATATCTTAAGAGACGGTAGAAAGTCGTACGAGAATGGATTACCTACTACAGCCGATGTTATTAATGTAGATACGACGGCATGGGGACGTGTGCCATCTTTGCAAGCTTTGGTAGATGCATTTGACTCTAATCCAGAATCGCGTCAGTATCAAGATGTCGGTTATGATGGACTTTCTAATGATGATGAACGTTCATTCTTTGAAGATTATCTCAATATGTTGAAAGATAAACTATCTACAGAGGCATATAATAAGATTCAGGAAGATCCTTCATCTGATGATTATCATTACTTTAGAGGCTCTGATTACGACTCGGATCCTACTTATAGCAGTATCTTGGCTCGTTATAAGAAATATAATGGCAATGAAGGAAATTCGCCTTCAGAAAGTCAATATACTGAAAGATATACAACCAATAACAGCACATTGCCGGATATTGAAGATATAAATGGCGATAACACCTTAAGTGAATCGGAAAATTATTATCAATATGAGATCGAACTTGATCCTAATAAGATGTTGAGATCAGGACAAAACAGAATTTCCGATATTCGTACTGCTACTGTTACTACGCTTAACGGTGAGGCTAAGACTGTTAAATGGTATCAATTCCGTATTCCTATCAGAGAGCCGGATAAGATTGTCGGTAGCATAGAAGGATTCTCGTCAATACGTTTTATGAGAATGTTCTTGAAAGGCTTTAAGGGTGATATAGTTCTTCGTTTTGCGACTTTGGATCTTGTTAGAGGCGAATGGCGTACATATACGCAATCTATATTATCACCGGGAGAATATATACCGGGAGATTACACCAATCACACATTATTTGAAATGTCGGCTGTCAACTTAGAAGAAAATAGCAGTCGTCAGCCTGTTCCTTATGTGATCCCTCCGGGAATTTATCAA
Source organism: Lentimicrobiaceae bacterium (assembly GCA_015061335.1). Classification (GTDB taxonomy): domain Bacteria; phylum Bacteroidota; class Bacteroidia; order Bacteroidales; family F082; genus Limimorpha. The sequence goes on from SUWT01000004.1 coordinate 15,276, forward strand.
GAGGTATATACAGGAACAACATCCACAATACGTCAGAATGAGCAAGCATTACAATTATCTGTTAAGAATCTTGTTGATGGAGATGCCAGAGCCGTGTATAAATCAACAAGTTTCGATTTTAGATATTATCAGAAATTGAGAATGTTTATACATGCTGAGCAGATGTATGAATATGAAAATATTGAAGATGGAGAACTCACTGTTTTCTTACGATTTGGTTCCGACTTGACGGACAACTATTATGAATATGAGGTTCCTCTTAAATTTACTGACTGGTACACCGCAGCTACTGACGACTATGCAATTTGGCCTGAAGAGAATAATATAGAGATCGTCTTCAGCGATTTGGTTGAAGTGAAGAATAACCGTAATAGATCATTGGGTACTAACAATGTACAGATAAACAGGCTATATACGGAGATGGTAGGAAAGAATAGGATTAAGGTTTTAGGTAATCCTACTATAAGTGAGGTCAGAAGTATGATGATAGGTGTCAGAAACCCTAAGGTGGATAATGAAGCCGGTACTGACAAGAGCGCCATAATCTGGATTAACGAATTACGTTTGACAGATCTTAATAATCAAGGAGGATGGGCTGCTACCGGACGTCTTGAAGCTACATTGGCCGATCTGGGTCGTGTGACGGCTTCAGGATCGTATAACTCAGCAGGATTCGGCGCATTAGAAACGAAAGTGACAGAGTCGCAGATGGAGTCAAATGCATATTATAATGTTTCCGCCGACTTGGATCTCGGTAAGTTTATGCTTCCACAAAAGACCGGCATTACAGTGCCGATCCACTACGATCATAATCAAACAATGGTGACACCAGAATACAACCCATTCGATCCCGATGTTAAATTTAAGGATGCTTTAGATCTTATTGATGATGAAGTAGGAAAAGATTCATTGAAAAATGCAGCTGTAGATCTCGTCAAGCAGACTAATTTCAATATTACCAATTTAAGAAAAAATCGTGTTGGAAGTAAGAAACCTCATTTCTGGGATATAGAAAACTTCAATGCTTCTTACGCTTATACAAGTCAAGAACAAACCAATAGCGATATTGAATATTCAATAAACAAAACTTATAGAGGAGGTTTGGGATATACATATTCAACAAATGCTAAGAATATCCAACCTTTTGCAAATGCAAAATGGGCTTCTTCTCCATATCTCACTCTTATTAAGGACATAAACTTCTATTATCTGCCGAAGAGTTTCTCGTTTACAACAGAGATGAACAGACAATATCAAGAGCAAAAACTGAGAAGTAAGAGCTCCGGTGATATTATTATCAAACCTACATACGCTAAAAACTGGGACTGGAGTCGTAATTATGACTTCCGTTATGATATCACAAAAGGTTTGAATTTTACATATAATGCAGATGCCAGAGCGTATATTTATGAGCCGGTCGGCAATCCTGAAAGAGAGACTGCGGAATGGGATGCCAACAGAGATACAATAAAGAATGAATTAATGACTCTTGGCTCGATGTCGAGTTTTAACCAAAATGTAAGACTTAATTATAATATACCTATTAATAAACTGCCATTCTTGGATTGGGTGACATCAAATGCCAGTTATAACGCTAATTATAGGTGGACAGCGTCTTCTCGTTCTACTCAGAACATAATGGGTAATATTAATGAGAATGAAGCCACATTACAGTTGAATGCTAATGCTGATCTGACAAAGCTATATAATAAGGTGCCATATTTTAAGGAGATAACCACTCCAAAACGTCAAAATCGTAATAGCAGACAGCCTAAGAAAGAGGAAGAAGTTGCTATTGATACTACAGGAAAGGCACCTGGAAAGAATTATGGCAAGATAATAGGTGATGGAGCCTTGAAGATATTGCTGAGTGTTAAGAAGGTTTCATTCTCTATGTCGGAAAGTAATGGCGTTTCATTACCTGGTTATATGTTCGAACCGGATTATATCGGACTTAATGCGATGTCGGGAGCTCCTGGATTAGGATTCGTCCTGGGTAGAAATAATAATATTATTGATAAGGCTATAAATGGTAACTGGTTGACAACGGATACAACATTTAATCAGCCTTATTCTGAGAGATTCAATTCTACATATAATTATAAGGTTACGCTAGAACCATTCCAAGATTTTAAAATTGATGTCTCAGGAAATCGTACTTATGTAGAGACTTTCTCGGAATATTTCAGAGCCGATAATAATGGTGTCTTCCATTTCTACACACCAACAAACGGCGGTAACTTTAGTATCTCTCATATGATGGCTGCGACATCATTTAAGGACGGTGATATGTTGTTTGAAGAATTGTTGAAAAACAGACAAGATATTGCGATGCGTCTTGCTTCACAGAATGCTCTTTGGGTTGAGATGGGCTCGCCTATGGTTTATGATACCCTCGGTAACGGAATGTATCCATATGGCTTTGGAGCAAATTCTCAAGATGTTCTTACATATGCTTTTATTGCTACATATTCTGGACAGGATCCTAATAGTGTTGGTTTTGAAGTGTTTAAGAAGGTGGCTTTGCCAAACTGGACACTTAACTTTAGTGGTCTGACAAGAATACCAGCATTGAAGAAGATCTTTAAAACTATAAATATTACTCATTCTTACAGATCAAATTATTCTATCTCTTCATGGGCGACAAATATCAATTATGATGCAAATAATAGCATGCTCATGTATGAAGGAACAAGTATAAGGATACCAGAATATGATATGGCACAAATTGTTGTATCTGAGCAATATGCACCACTTATTGGTATGACTTTAGCCTTACATAGTAATTTATCTCCTTCATTCGAATTTAGGAAGAGTAGAACTGTGACATTGAGCTTTATGAATAATCAGCTTACAGAGACTGCAGGTAGGGAAATTATTATAGGATGTGGATATACTTTCAAAGATATAGGAATAGTATTTACATCAATGGGAGGTAATTCGTCTAGGACATCCAACGATTTGACGTTGAAATTGGATATTGGGTTTAGAAAAGACATGACTGTTTTACGTAGTATAGATGAAGATTATAGTCAGATTTCATCTGGTCAGAATAAGATAAACATATATCTTACAGCGGATTATGACTTTAGTTCACGACTTGGTATGCAGGCGTTCTTCAAGCATGATGTGACGGATCCTTTCATAGCCAATTCTTTCAAGACATCGAATACCTTTGCGGGTGTGACGTTAAGATTTAGTTTGATACAATAAAAATTTTATAATTAATAGTTTTTATAACAATAAAAATTGTAATTTTGGGGTCGTTAAGAAACAAAGTAGTAATAATATTAAAATAATAGTACAATGAATATCCCAGCAGAATTAAAGTACACAAAGGATCATGAATGGATCCGTTTGGAAGGAGAAACAGCATTTGTAGGTATTACAGATTTCGCACAACATGAGTTAGGTGACATCGTTTTCGTTGATGTTGACACTGTTGATGAATCACTCGATGCAGAAGAAACATTCGGAACTATTGAAGCTGTTAAGACATCTTCAGAGATGTTAATGCCAGTTTCAGGAACAGTAGTAGAATTCAACGAAGCTCTTGCTGACGCTCCTGAATCAGTAAACAATGATCCTTACGGAGAAGGTTGGATTATTAAAGTTCAAGTTGATAATGTAGCTGACATTGAAGGCTTATTAAGCGCAGAACAATATAAGGAATTAATAGGATAACATTGAAGCGACTGTCGGAAGGAATTTATCCAAGTCTTTCATGGGCATTCATTATTATGGTGCTCATGGGAATACCAGGTAATGTCTTTCCGACAGTTGTTAATTTTTGGGATTGGTTAGGCCCCGACAAATTAGTACATCTTTTCTTGTTTTCTTTGTTGTCGTTCTTGTTTCTATGGGGTTATAGAGAAAAGTTATTGACATCTAAAGAATCATATAAAAGAAAGATGTTCTTTCTATCACTTTTGCTAAGTCTTTTATATGGTGCCTTAACAGAGTTTCTTCAATGTTACCTATTTATTAATAGATACGGAAGTTTTTTTGACTTTATTGCCGATGCAATAGGCTGTATTTTAGGGCTTTTTGTGTTTGTTATTTATCTCAAAAAAAAAAATAAAAAAAAACAAGATTAGAGAATAATTTCTAATAATTTTTATTACCTTTGCGGCATAAAAACAAATTTTGATTTTTAACTGAAAAAAGAAATACAATGGAAATTAAGAAATCACCCAAGGCAGATCTTGAAGGCAAGAAGTTGACCTTTACTTTGGTAGGTCTTGTAATAACATTATTATTGGTTTGGCGTGTTTTTGAGTATAAGAGCTACGACAAAAGATCTTTAGAAGGATTACAACAAACCGTTGAAGTTATTGAAGAGGAAATGGTTGAGATCACAAAACAGGAACAACCAAAAGTTCAACCACCTGCACCAAAACCACAAGTAACACAAATTCAGATTGTTGAAGATGATGTTGAAGTAGAAGATGACATCGATATCAATGCTGAGGTTTCTCAAGAAGAAGTACTTGAAGTTTATGAATATCAACCACCTGAGATTGAAGAAGAAGAAATCGTCGAAGCAGAAATCTTCATCGTTGTAGAAGAAATGCCTGAATTCCCTGGCGGACCTGCTAAGATGCTTGAATATATCCAAAAGAACATTAAATATCCTATGATGGCTCGTGAAAGTGACATTCAAGGTAGAGTTTTCGTGAACTTCGTCGTAGAACCAGACGGATCTATCTCTAATGTTAACGTAATGCGTGGTATAGGTGGCGGCTGCGATGAAGAAGCTGTTAGAGTCGTCCAAAGCATGCCTAAATGGAAACCAGGTAAACAACGTGGTAGCGCAGTACGCTGTTCATTCACAGTGCCAATCATCTTCAAATTACAGTAAAATCGCTTATACAGATTATATGAAGAGTTGCTGAAAAGCAACTCTTTTTTTTTACTTTTTATTTCTCATCTATTAAAAAAAAATCGTATTTTTGCCATCATGAGTACTCATGGAAATAAAAAAAAATATTCATTGCGCTTTGGAAATAAAGATCTTCCAAGTTTCTTGTTGACTAAAGAGAATATCAAGAAATTGATATTCTTTACGACGATATATTCCTTAGTATTTATCAATATATTCCGTCCCTTTAATTCAGAAACATGGATTCCAGGAATTAATAACCTTAATTATTTCTTATATTCATCCTTGATGGTCTTGGTGGGATTACTCCTTATCTCCATCAGCCGCGTTATAATGTATTTCTTTGTGAAAAGAATATCAATAGGATATCTGGAATATTTGATCTGGATCTTCGCCGAAATATTTATTCTTGCAGTATTCTATGTCTTTATCGGTAATAAAGTGGGATTTATTGACAATTATCTGGCTCAAAATCCTAATGTATCCTTCTGGGAAGCAAATTTTAATGTACTAAAAAATGCTATTGCTAATACTACTTGGATGTTGCTTATACCATATATCATATCTTTTCTCTATCTTTATAATGAACATCTAATCCGTAATGTCATTAATAATAAGGACGAAACTATTGATAGTAATGTGGTTCAGTTTAAAGATGAAAAAGATGAGGTTCGTTTTACAATCACAAGAGATAAAATTATTTATATAGAATCAGCTGATAATTATTGCATTGTCAAATATCTTAAAAATGAGAAATTATGCGATTTTCTGCTGAGAAATTCTCTTAAGAAACTAGCCGATGAACTTATTGATACTCCAATCCAAAGATGTCATCGCTCGTTCTTGATTAATTTTGAACATGTTACTTCATTAAAGAAAGATAATAACGATATCAGTATAGAATTCGCAATCTCTGGTGTAAAGGAAATACCTATTTCAAAGACATATAGCGATAGAATTATGGAACTCTTTATACATTATTCCAAGCAAAATTAATTTGCCAGATGAAATTATTACGATATATCTTTTCTCTTTTATTCTTTATTTGTGCTTTGGATTCATATGCCCAACTAAATCACAAACACTTCATCCTAATGGGTCGTATCGATCTCTCAGAGGAAAATTATTCTGAAGCCATTCAGAATTTTAATATGGCTATAATAGCAAAACCTAAAGACTTTGAGGCTTATTTTCTTAGAGGAATAGCAAAATTCAGTCTCAATGATTTCAATGGAGCTGTAAGTGATTTCGATAAAACCCTTGAGATACATCCTTTATATGTGAGAGCTTATCATTATAGAGGTATTTCTAATGACAGACTTGAAAATTATGCCGATGCTAAAAAAGATTTTGAAAGAGCCATAAGCTTAGACCCTTATGATCCGGCATTGCATATAGCCCTAGGATCGACAATGATACATCTTAACGAATTTAAAAATGCAATAGAATGTTTTGATACGGCATTGATAATTAATCCTAATGATGCGAATGCTTATATCAATAGGGGAGTGGCGAAAAGATTGATAGATGATCTTGACGGTGCCTTGCATGATCTCAACAAAGCAGTGTATAACGACTACTTTAATGTAGAAGCACTGGTGCGAAGAGGTATGATTCAAATGGAAAGAAATGAATATAAAGATGCAATGATCGACTTCAATCAGGCTTTGAAAATGGATAAGGACAATCCCATAATATATTTTAACAGAGGCACTGTATTTCTTAATCTTGGTGATACTATATCTGCTCTTAAAGATTATGAAAAAGTTAATAATATTGACGAACGTAATGCTCTTACTTATTTTAATAGAGCCATTATCTATGGACTCCTGAATGAAAATGACATTGCTTTGGCATTATTCGATAAGGTTATAGAAATCAATCCGGTGAATGTTTATGGCTATTTTAATAGGGGTATTCTGCATTATAAGATGGGCGAACTTGATTATGCTGAAGCCGACTTTACCAAAGTTATAGAGTTATTCCCCGATTTTATAGATGCTTGGGTGAATAGATCTGTGGTTAGACATGAAAAAGGTGATGAAATTGGATCAGAACAAGATAGATATAAATCGATGGAGATAATAAATCTTGTTAGTGAAAATGAGAAAAATATAGATTCATTGTATAATCTCTATTCTAAATCAATTGATTATGATAAGATTATTGCTTTTGAATCTGATTTCTCCAGTGGCGATAAAGGGGGTAAATATTCCCAGTTCTCTTCTGTAGATATAAAACCTTTTGGAAACTTTATTGTGGGTGTTGTGGAATTTAATTCCAAACATCGTAATAAGAGTAAAAATAAATTTTTCATAGATGCTACTTTAAGTCAGATTAATGAAAATCTGAGCTCTTTTCAGCTAGCATATATCCGTAATGAGATTTTTAGAGATAATTATGAGTCATTGCTTAACGATTCTGTTGTTGAATCTGTTGAAGATCCTGAATTAAAAACCTTGTTAATGGGAATATTAAATTATGAATTATTTAACTTCAGACGTGCTGAAAATTGTTTTGTCTCTTTGATCGGAAACGAAATCTATAATGTTTATTCTGTTATTGACTTGGCATCTTTACAACAGACTAGGGCTGAGTTAACCCTCGTTGATCATAGTGTCGTTGATCATGTTACAATAAATCAGAAGAAAATGGCTAATGATGGAGGAAATATCAAGACTCACGAAAAGCCGGATTATTCTTTGGCTCTAAACACTTTGATGGCATTGTTGGATGAAGACTATGATAATCCGTTCATATGGTATAATTTAGGCAATGTGCATCTGCAGATGCAGGAGTTTCATAAAGCTATTGATGATTATAGTAAAGCTATAGAATATGAGCAAAATTTAGCTGAAGCTTATTATAACAGAGGTTTGACATTAATATATTTAGGTGAGAATGAACTTGCAGGAGAAGATCTCAGCAAAGCTGGCGAGTTAGGTATCAAGGAAGCATATGCTGTTATAAAGAGGTTCTTAAATAAATAATGAGATTACCCTTACTCATAATCTCATTATTTTAAGTGTTTGATGCTACGAAATGGAAACATTATCCAATATGCCTGTCATAGCCGCTATCGCTATCCCATAATTTGTTATCGGAATGTTTTGGCTTTTTGCCTTACGTATTCTTGATAAGACGTGTCGGCGGTTAAACATACAAGCTCCACAATGTATTATAAGATTGTATTTATCTAGATCTTCGGGGAAGTCGTTCCCGGATACAATGTCGATCTGTAATTCATCACCGAATTTTTTCTTTAACATTTTTGGTAGTTTAATTCTTCCAATATCTTCGTTTTGTGGGATATGAGAACATGCTTCCGCTATCAGTATTTTTGCGTTATCAGGAAGAGTCATAAGGGCTTTTGCTCCTTGAAGAAACGACTCGATGTCGCCTTTATGTCGTGCCATAAGGACAGAGAATGAGGTGAGTTTAGTTTCTTTAGGAGTGAGAGCTTTCACTTGTGCGAAGACCTGAGAGTCGGTTATGATAAGAGAAGGTGGATTCTTAAGGTTATCTAGCATCTGGGGTAGTTCTTCAGGAGCGCAACACAGAGGTAGGGCGTGTTTGTCGAGGATATTGCGTAATGTGACAACCTGAGGTTGAATGAGTCGGCCTTTGGGCGCTTGTGCATCTTGTGGCATTACGAGTACGACTATATCACCCTTTTTTACTAATGAATATGTTATGTCCTCAAGATCATCATCAATTTTGTATAGAGATGACATCTTGTTCAATAAGTCGTCGATACCTTTTTTTTCTTTAGCGGAAACAGCTATAATATCTTGTTTTAATAAACTCTTCCAGGCGGATAAAACATTATGGACATCCTCATGTTCATCGCATTTTGTCAAGACGATAATTATAGGGATGTCGGCATTATTTAATGATTCAATCCACTTGAGTTCTAGGTCGATTTTATCAGGAGTGCCGTTGACGAGTATCAGAGCCATATCGACTTGTTCTGATGTTTTTTGTGTGCGTTTATTACGCATAGAACCAAGTTCGCCTATATCGTCGAAGCCGGCGGTGTCGCCTATTACGGCGGCACCTATGCCAGGTAGTTCGATGTTTTTCCACACAGTATCTGTTGTAGTACCAGCCACATCGGAAACGATAGACACATCCTGACCGCTGAGGGCATTCAGTAATGTTGATTTACCAACATTACGTCGGCCAAACAATCCGATATGGTATCTATTGGAGCGGGCTATATCTTTCATAATATTCAGCTTTGAACAATGAAACTAGAATCTGAAGTCTCTTTCACCTTTGTCGATGGCATCTAGATACTTGGCTGCTGTAGCGCGGGCTTTCTCATTAGGCACTGTGGCGAGAAGTTTCTTTATCATAGCCTCACATTTGACTTTAACATCATCGCTGGCGTAATCGTTCATATATTCTTTAAGAGTGATAAGGGCGTTTGGCAGACAGCAGTTTGCAATCTGACCGCTTTTGAGTAGTTGCATGAATCTGTCACCTGTTCTTCCTTCACGATAGCATGCTGTGCAGAAACTAGGGATGTGGTCGAGATCAAGGAGCCAACCCACGACTTCATTAAGGGTTCTATGGTCTGCAACATCGAATTGAGCAGAGTTTTCCTCCTCTGTTTCAGGAGAGACATAGCCGCCGACACTGGTACGTGAACCTCCGCTTATTTGTGAGATGCCGAGATCAAGTAAGCGAGCACGGCTTTTTTCACTTTCTCTAGTAGAGATAATCATACCAGTATATGGTACAGCTATTCTGATTATAGCAACGATACGATAAAAAATGTCATCAGGGACAGCATTCTTGAAATCGTTGGTATCAATATCGTCAGCCATACATAGACGAGGTACGCTGATAGTATGAGGACCAACGCCGTATGTGGCTTCAAGATGTTCCGCATGCATTAATAAACCTATAAAATCATAACGATAAGTCTCTAATCCGAATAGTACTCCAATACCGACATCGTCGATACCACCTTGCATCGCACGATCCATTGCCTCTGTATGATAAGCGTAGTCGCTCTTAGGACCTGTAGGATGCAGCATCTCATAATTGGTCTTGTTATATGTCTCTTGGAAGAGAATGTATGTGCCTATTCCTGCATCACGCAGACGACGGTAATTCTCTACCGTTGTGGCGGCAATATTGACATTGACACGACGTATCGCACCATTTTTATGTTTGATGCTATATATTGTTTTGATACTTTCCAAGATATATTCTATAGGATTTTCTACGGGATGTTCGCCAGCTTCCAGTGCAAGTCGTTTATGTCCCATATCTTGCAGAGCTATAACTTCCTGACGAATCTCTTCCTGTGAGAGCTTCTTACGTCTTATGTTTTTGTTTTTAAGATGGTAAGGACAATATACACAGCCGTTTACGCAATAATTAGAGAGATAGAGAGGAGCAAACATCACTATTCTGTTGCCATAAAAACGGTGTTTGATCTCACGAGCGATCTCATATATCTCATTAATAATATCAGGATCGTTACATTCTAAAAGCAATGCGGCTTCACGGTGGGTAAGACCTTTGCATTCGCGAGCTTTTTGTAAAATTCCCTTTATGAGATCGAGATTTCCGCTGTTCTCTTTAGCGTAAGTCATTGTTTCTCGAATCTCTAAATCGTTAATAAATTCCTCGGCTATTGTCGATTTTACATTGTAATTCATGGTAGTGTCAGTTGTTTTTTTGATAAATAATAAAATAATTAATAAAATGTGTTATAATCACCTCTATCATAATTGATATGATAACCGATGGCATTGAGGCGTTCTTCTAGTTGTTGCATTTGTTGAGCCGACTCAGCACCGGTGCTTTTTTTGTTATTGTAGATAGAGTATTTTTTTCGTTGTTCTGCAGGTGAGATATTTGGCATCACTACATTAGCTCCTGCTAATATGGCTTGTTCCATTCCGTTATGGCATAATGATGATAATGCTGTTGTAGCAGGTATAAGTGCTTTTGGGAAACGAAGTCGTAATAGTGATATTATAAGTGTTGTTTTCTCTGCGCTTCCGGCACTACAATTTTCGAATGGAGTGTTGCTTGCAGGGATAAAGGGCCCGATTCCTATCATTTCAGGTTGTAGGTGCTCTAAAAATCTGATGTCTTCATATAGGTATTCATCAGTTTGTCCTGGACTTCCGATCATCATGCCGCTACCGGTTTGAAAGCCTAAATGCTTTAATGTCATTAGGCAATCGCGTCTTTTTTCAGCACTCATCGAAGAAGGATGTAGCTGTAAGTAATGATCGTCATTACGGGTTTCATGGCGTAGTAAGAAACGATTTGCTCCAGCTTCTTTGAAAGCAAGATAAGCCTCATGACTGCGTTCTCCAACAGATAAGGTTATCGCTTTGTCGGGGTATGCTTGACGTATAGATTTTACAATATCAACTATCCATTCGTCAGTTTGATGGGGATCTTCACCTCCTTGTAATACAAAAGTGTTGAATCCTAATATGTTACCTTCTTTGCAGCACTCTAGGATCTCCTCTTTGGATAGTCTGTAACGTTGCGCATTTTTATTGCCACAACGTATTCCGCAGTAATAACAATTATTGCGGCAATAAGAACTTATCTCTAAAAGAGCACGGACAAAAATACCATTACCGAAATGCATCCTTGCCACCTCTGCGGCTTTCTCGTGAAGGTAGCTTTGGTCGTCGTCGGAGAGTTCGCCCAATAAAATCATCCATTCTTCATGGTTTAAAAACTCTCCTTCTGTAAGCTTGTCTATAATATTTTTATTATTAAACTGCATCAGGCGAAACAAAGATTATTTCTTTGTGAGTTCCATGACTAGGTCGGGATGATCTGTTGTGATAAAATCTACACCTTCGTTGATAAAATGTTGAATGTATTCTTCTTCATTAACAGTCCAAACATTTACTTCAAGACCTAGGTCGTGGCATTCTTTAATCAAATTAGGATTGTCGATAAGTATCTTATCTTGATAATCAATACCGGCAAGTCCAATGCTTAGAGCCATCTCAGGACTTATGATTTTATCTGGATCTGATGCAGAGCACAAATAGTAAATTTTGCTTGTTGGAAAATATTTCAGAAAAAGTTTGCATGTCGAGGTTGAAAATGAAATGAAGGAAACTTTGTCAATAAGTTCTCTTTCATTGATAATCTTTTGAATGCTTTGGACGGCATAAGTGTTGTTTTGAAAAGATGATGTTTCTTTTAATTCTAGAATTAAATTGATATTCATATCCTTAGCCTGATCAAGATATTCTTCTAATGTTGGAATTGACTCGCCATCCTCAAAAGTAATTTTCTTTATGTCGGATAAGGTTGATGCATTAATTTGATGTCCTTGTATTACATTATCATGAACAACAACTAATTGTTTATCTTTTGTGAGACGAACATCGAATTCTGCTGCATGGCAACCGATTTTATTTGCGTTATAAAGGCTGCTTATTGTGTTTTCGGTACATAGATCATTCCAAAATCCGCGATGTGCAACAACTTTTGTAGGTTCTTTCTTGACGTTAGTACACGATGTTAATGCCAATAAAGCAATGATAATAAAGTATTTAAATTTCATAATTCAAACAATAATTAGTTTTATAATCTTTTGCAAAGATAATAAACTTTTTTGATGAATTATTCTAAAAACGCTACAAACTTATCTGCCTGTTCTTTTATTTGATTGATTTGTGATTCTGTAAGATGAAATTCTCCCTTTACCCAAGCATCCATGCCTAGCTCAATGCCTACCTGGGGTTCTTTCATCACATCCATTTTAATGTATTCTAAGAGCTCATTTAGTTTTTCTCTACATGATATTGTTTTGTTTTTGCCTCCAGCACCGCTTACAGTGACCTTCTTTCCCTGAACAACAGTTGGTTTTGTAAAATTGGTAATATCCATTGGTCGTGATAACCAGTCTAAGAGATTTTTTAGCAAACCTGGGTAGCTATGATTATATTCTGGAGTAAAAATCCAGATGCCATCACAATTTTTAATTTTCTTCCGAACATTATCGATTGATTCACGACGGAACATCTCTATATATAATTCAGCCGATTTATGATAACCAGCCTCTAATTCTCCGTTATCAGCGAAATGAATGTATGGGTCGGATACTGCATTATGATTGTTGTTTGAGGTTTGTTGTTTGTTGTCAAAAGAAAATTCAAGATCTTGATTCATATAAGGAATATTTTCAAAATCGAGATAAGAGATGTCAAACTGATCCTTGAGCATATTCTCAACTATCTTAGCTAGTTGTCTGTTAAAAGATTTTTTTCGTAATGAGCCTATTATAAAGATTATCTGTTTCATATGATTTTTTCTGATGAAACAGATAAGAAGAGTTGTTGTTTAAAAAGAGGCTGTTAATTTATGATCAAGAGTCAATTATTGGAACTAAGAAGTGGCAATGATAATTTATTCATTATTAAAAAACAGAGTCATCATAAACTGAGACGACTCTGTTTTTATAGGTTCTGATATTTACAATATCATTTTATTTTCCTTCGCTTAATTTTTTGTAGCCTTCGTAGCGAAGTTTTGCAAATTGTTCTGTCTTTGCGAACAATTCTTTTGCTTCTTCTGGGAATGTTTTCAATAATGAGTTGTAACGAACTTCTCCCATGATGAAGTTTTGGAATTTGCTCCAATCAGGTTCTTTGCTGTCTAAATGGAATCCGTTTTGACCTGCTTCTTCTTCAGCTGGGTTGAAACGATAGAGATGCCAGTAACCGCATTCTACTGCTAATTTCTCTTCATATTGAGTACGACCCATGCCGGTCTTGATACCGTGGTTGATACAAGGAGCATAGCAGATAACTATTGAAGGACCTGGATATGCTTCAGCTTCTTTGATAGCTTTGAAGTATTGAGCTTGGTTTGCGCCCATAGCTACTTGTGCTACATATACATAGCCGTAGCTCTTAGCTATCATGCCGAGGTCTTTTTTACGTACTTTCTTACCTGAAGCGGCGAATTTAGCTACAGCACCTGCAGGTGTTGCTTTTGATGATTGACCGCCAGTGTTAGAATATACTTCTGTATCGAGAACGAGAACGTTAACGTCTTCACCTGATGCCAATACATGATCTAAGCCACCGAATCCGATGTCGTATGCCCAGCCGTCACCACCGAAGATCCACTGTGATTTCTTCACCAAGTGGTCTTTCAGGTCAACGATTTGCTTACAGTAGCTGCAGTCGCATTTGCTTGCCATCTCGATGATTTGTGGAGCCAATTTTTCTGTTGTTGTACCACATTCGCGAGCATCGATCCATTGTTGGAAGAGAGCTTTTAACTCAGCTGAGCAGCAGTTGCATTCTGCTATAGCTTCTTTCATGATACGTTCAACGCGGTCGCGCATTTGACGTGTTGCTGTTGCCATACCGAGACCGAATTCAGCGTTGTCTTCGAACAAGCTATTTGCCCAAGCCACACCCTTGCCACTTCTGTAGTTCTTGCAGTAAGGTGTTGCAGGTGCAGAACCGCCATAAATTGAAGAACAACCTGTTGCATTTGCTACAATCATTCTTTCACCAAACAATTGTGTGATAGTCTTGATATAAGGTGTTTCACCACAACCAGCGCAAGCGCCTGAGAACTCAAATAATGGTTGAGCGAACTGGCTGTTCTTGATGCTTGCATATTTATCGATAAGTTCATCTTTGTAAGTGACTTTCTTTTGGCTGTAGTTCCAGTTTTCTGTTTCACCAAGTTGTGACTCTAATGGTTTCATCACCAATGCTTTTTCCTTAGCAGGACATACGTCGGCGCAGTTGCCGCAGCCTGTACAGTCTAATACAGAAACCTGCATGCGGAAGTGCATACCTGCCAATTCTTTAGGCATTTTAACGTCTATAGCCTTCATGGATTCTGGAGCGTTGTTAAGCTCTTCATCTGTCATGACAACAGGACGGATAGCTGCATGAGGACATACTAAAGAACATTGGTTACATTGGATACAGTTTGCTGAATTCCATTCAGGTACCATTGTAGCTACGCCACGTTTTTCGTATGCTGTTGTACCTGCAGGGAAAGTACCATCGATGATGTCTTTGAATGCACTAACTGGAAGGTCATTGCCGCATTGTGCAACCATAGGACGCATAACTTTATTGATGAATTCTGGGTCGTCATCATTATGTTGGAATGCGAAGTCTGTTGTGCAGTCTAAGTTAGCCCATTCAGCAGGGATTTCTACCTTGGTAATTTCGCCACCGCGATCTACAGCAGCGTAGTTCATGTTAACGATGTCTTCACCTTTCTTGCCATATGACTTCACGATGAATTTCTTCATTTGTTCAACAGCGAGGTCGTAAGGGATAACGCCAGAGATCTTGAAGAATGCTGATTGGAGGATTGTGTTGGTACGATTACCGAGACCTATTTCAGCAGCGATCTTAGTAGCGTCGATGATGTACATATTAATATTGTGTAATGCCAAATATTTCTTTACGAAGTCAGGGAGATGTTTCTTTGTTTCTTCAACATCCCATGGTGAGTTGTAAAGGAAAGTGCCATTATCTTTCAAACCGCGTAAGCAGTCGTATTTACTTAAGTATGATGGGACGTGAACTGCAACGAAATCAGGAGTACCTACGAGATAAGGTGCCAAGATAGGTTGGTCGCCGAAACGTAAGTGTGAACATGTGTAACCACCTGATTTCTTTGAGTCGTAGTCGAAATAAGCTTGGCTATATTTATCGGTATTGTCACCGATGATTTTAATGGAGTTCTTGTTAGCACCAACGGTACCGTCAGCACCCAAGCCATAGAATTTAGCTTCGAAAGTACCTTCTGGGAGGATTGAAATTTCAGGAAGTAATGGTAATGATTTGAATGTCACATCATCGACAATACCTACTGTAAATTGGTTTTTAGGATTTTCTGATGCTAAGTTGTTGAATACTGATAAGATATGAGCTGGTGTTGTATCTTTTGATGATAAACCGTAGCGGCCGCCTATGATCATTGGTTTGCATTCTGCAGGGATTTCTTTGCATGTTGCGAATGCTTCAACAACGTCTAAGTACAATGGATCGCCATTTGCTCCTGGTTCTTTTGTTCTGTCGAGCACGCAGATACGTTTTACTGTTTCTGGGATGACAGCACCTAAATATTTTACTGAGAATGGGCGATAGAGATGTACGCTTACGAGACCGACTTTCTTGCCTTCTGCATTTTGTTTATCTACTACAGTCTTGATAACATCGGTGATAGAACCCATAGCTACGATGATGTCAGTAGCGTCAGCAGCGCCATAGTATGTGAAAGGAGCGTATTCACGGCCTGTGATTCTGCTCATTTCTTTCATATATTTGGCTACTATTTCAGGGAGTTCATCATAATATTTATTCTGTAATTCACGTGTTTGGAAATAAATATCAGGGTTTTGTGCTGTACCACGTGTTACAGGATGTTCTGGATTCAAAGCGCGTTCGCGATATTCTTTGAGAGCTTCCCAGTTAACGAGTTTTGCGAGTTCGTCTTGATCTGCTGCTTCAACTTTTTGAATTTCGTGTGATGTACGGAAACCATCGAAGAAGTGCAAGAAAGGAACACGACCCTCTATAGCTGCGAGGTGTGCTACCGGAGCCAAGTCCATGATTTCTTGTACTGATCCTGTTGCTAAGAGAGCGAAACCTGTTTGACGAGCACTCATGACGTCGGCATGGTCTCCAAAAATTGACAATGCTTGTGCCGCTAAAGCACGTGCTGACACGTGGAAAACACCTGGAAGTAATTCACCAGCTATTTTATACATATTAGGAATCATCAACAAGAGACCTTGTGATGCTGTGTATGTAGTGGTGAGAGCTCCCGCTTGTAATGAACCGTGAACTGCACCAGCAGCACCTGCCTCTGATTGCATTTCAACGACTTTTACATTTTCGCCAAAGATGTTCTTTCTGCCTCCTGCACTCCATTCATCGATGTATTCTGCCATCGGTGATGAAGGGGTGATAGGATAAATGGCTGCAACTTCACTAAACATATATGCTACGTGAGCTGCTGCGCAGTTACCATCACATGTCATGAATTTCTTTTCTGCCATAATTGTTACTTTTTTTGTTATAGAATTTTAATTAGTTTATCATGAACAAATTATTTCGCAAATTTACTTTTTTTTTATTATTATCACAAAAAAATATAAAAAAAGCGGAATATAATTCCGCCTATATTTGATAAGATCAATTATGTCTTGCTAATATCAATGCTTATGACCATTGCATCCTGAATGATCGTGTCCGCAACCTGCATGATTGTGAGCTGCTTCTTGTCCTTCTGGTTTGTTTTCTCTGCAAGCTGATAGATTCTTGCCTTCACAAGCTGAATGTTTTTCTTTGCAGTGTTGTAACATCTTTTCTATCATAGCTTTTTGTTCGTCTAAAGATAGATTGTCGAAGTTTTCACATGCTGATTTGCATTCTGATTTTTTGTCATTGCAAGCTTCTTTGTTTTTGTCGCATTCAGATTTCTGTGATTCACAAGCAGAGGCTTTTTCTTCTTTACATTGTTTCATGCAAGCTTTAAACTCAGCTATAACAGCTTTCTTGTCCTCATCATTAAGTTCAGCCCATTTGTCTAACTTTTCCATAATAGTTTTCATCTCTGGCTTCATCTCGCATGATGCATGATTGTGACCACTGCAATTATGTTCGTGTTTGCCGTCGCAATTATGCTCGTGTTTGCCGTCACATTTTTGTTCACATTTAGTTTCCTGTTTAGTACATTTTTGTTCACCTTTTGAATTGCTGTTACAGCAACTGCCTAATAATACCGCCAAGCCTAAGCTTAAAGCAAAAATAACTTTCTTCATTTTGTTCGATATATTTGTTAATAAATAATTTGATTGCACAAAGATACAATTTTTTCCTCAGAATGAAAATATAATCGTAAAATATTTTTTTACTTTTTTAAAACCCTTTATAATTATAATTTTTCGGTTATCTTTGCAGAAAAAAGATGAAAAGATTACATTTGCCTTTATTGATATTGTTTTTTATTTTATCATCTTGTGCTGAAAAAGACTCATTTGATGGTTTTACACGTACTGTGATATATCGTCAAGGTGATTACGATTCAAAATTCTATAGGATACCAGCCATTATAACCGCAAAAGATGGTAGTTTGGTTATTTTTACAGATAAAAGAAAAGAGAATGAGGTTGATTTGCCTGAAGATATAGATATTTTATGTAATTATAGTACTGATGGAGGTTTGACTTGGAGTGAGCCATATACTTTGGCTCAGGGCTTTGGTTACATGGAAGGTGTAGGTGATTGTGCTGTCACTTATACTAATGATGAGAATGGTCTTATTGCGGTTTTTGTTGGAGGTCAAGGCTTCTGGACATCATCATCGACAAATCCTAACCGTACTTATAAATCAGTGAGTTATGATAATGGAAGGACTTGGTCTGAACCTGAAGATATCACTCATTTTATCTTTGGGGATGAATGTAATGATTCCATAAGAAGAAGGTGGCGAGCTTCATTTTGTGCATCTGGTAATGGATTGCTTGCCAGCAATGGAAGAATTATGTTTGTGGCATGTGTACGTGAGACGGCTGCTTATTCTATAAATAATTATGTCATTTATTCTGATGATAACGGACATACTTGGAATGTGTCGGGGCGAGCTTCTGTCGGAGGCGATGAGGCTAAACTTATTGAACTTAAAAATGGAGATATTCTTATGAGTATCAGAACAAAAGGGGAGAGGATGTATAATATTTCATGCGATGGCGGTATCACATGGAATGAGACACACAGCACATGGCCCGATCTGCTTGATCCAGCATGTAATGGAGATATTATAAGATACGATGAAAATACTTTATTACATAGTCTGCCTTCATCCGAAGGAAGACATGATGTCGCAATATATGTGTCAAAGGATGAAGGTAAATCATGGCCGCATAAAAAAATAATAGTACCTCGTTATTCGGCTTATTCCTCAATGTGCATACTTCCTGATAAGACGATAGGCTTTTATGTAGAAGAGAAGGAAACTGACAGTACAGGTTATGAAATGGTTTTCTATAGATTTCCCATAAGTTATTTATATGATTGATAATTAGTTTGTTGCTACTCTTTTGCTTCAATAATATAAATTACTTCATTGTCGCGTTTCATCATATATTTCTCTCTGGCGATTTTTTCCATCAGTAAGGAATCTTTGTGAAATTCGTTGAGAAAATCTTCTTCTTTCTTGATTTCTTTATCGTAATAATCTACTTGTTCCTGCACCTGCCTTAGTTTTCTAAAACTTTTTATCTGATTAAATATATTGTACTTGTCAGTGAATAAAATTATGACCGCAAATATTAATGTTGCGATAATGTATTTGTTGTTAAATTTCTTTATGAATTCTTTGAAGTTCATACCTGTGAATTAGTTTCTAGTTTTGTTTAAGATTATTAAAGCTGCGATAATGCCAGGAATCCAACCGCATAATGTTAATAGAAACACTATTAAAATAGAACCACAACCTTGATCCAATACAGATAAGGGAGGAAAGATAATTGATAAGATGACTCTAAATAATGACATTTACGATTGTTTTTTGCAAAGATAATAATTGTTTTAGAAAAACATGAAGAAAAGAAAATTTTTTTCTGTTTGTTATAAAATTTTGTTCATAAGGGAAATTATTGAACTTCTCTTATGATAGCGAATGATAATGGATGTGTCAATGCAACGAATTCTCCATGAGTCCTATTATTCTTTCCAGCCATTCTTTGTCTGTTTCATCGAAAGTGGCGAATTTTTCACTGTCAACGTCAAGAACCGCAACAACTTCATTGTTTTTGAACATAGGAACAACAATTTCGCTATTGGAAGCACTGCTGCATGCAATATGACCTGGAAATTGATGAACATCTTCCACTATGATGCTGCTGGCGTTTTTCCATGATGTTCCGCAAACACCTTTCCCATATGGTATTCTTGTACAAGCTATCGGACCTTGAAATGGTCCTAAAATAAGCTCGTTGTTAACAACTCTGTAGAATCCAGTCCACCAAAAATGAAATCTTTCGTGTATGATTGCCGCTATGTTAGCCATATTAGCGATGATGTCATTTTCATTCTTTATCAAAGCTTTTGTTTGTTCATAAAGCTCTTCATAGATTTCTTTTTTATTCATAATGTATTGATATTCATTTATATAATATATTCCATGCAGACTTTCTGCACCGTCATCCCCATGTTTTCGTAAAAAGCCTGCGCGCTAGGATTCTTCTCCCAGACATTCAATGTGATGTTGAAACACTTCTCTTCCTTAGCGAATTGAACCACATGTTCAAACAACTTCTTCCCCACTCCATGGCGACGATAATTCTCGTCAACGCAGATGTCGTCGATGTAAAGACTTTTGTCGGGACGTAAATTATCGCAATGACTTAAATCTTGAATCATGCAGAAAGCATAGCCTTTTACATCACATTCTTCCTCACATACAAAGATCGGACTCGTGTCGTCGTCCAAAATCTTTCTTAATTCATTTTCTTCATATTTTCTTTTTCCCTTTATAAAATAATCTGGACGTCCTTCTGCATGAACGTCATTAACTTGTGAAAGAAGCTCCAGAATCCTTGGAATATCGTTTGTTGTTGCTTTTCGAATCATTTTTTTTAACTATGACTATGAACCTTTTTTTGGATTACAAAGATAGTTTTTTTACACAATCTCCATCTTCGACTTTTACAAATTATATTATTTTTGCTTTAAAATCTCATAAGATAAAATGAAAATGATAAAAAATAATATCACAAAAATACTCCAATTGTTAATTGTTAACTGTAAATTGTTAATTGTAATTTGTACATTGTTAATTTTCAGCTGTTCTTCTCCTCAAATTGAAACAGAAATCACTTCTCCAGATGAAAGGATAAAAGTCGCTTTTAATATCGATAACGATGGCGCAATGTATTATAATGTGGAAGTCGATGACAATGTTTTTATTGATGATTCTCAATTAGGTTTTGAAGCTAAAGACGGACTGAATCTTAAAGACGCTTTTGAGATTGTTGACGTCAGATTTTCCTCTGAAGATGAGACTTGGGAACAACCTTGGGGTGAGAACAAAATCATCCGTAACCATTATAACGATATGGCTGTCGATTTGATTAACGAAGACAGCATCTTCCTAACAATGCGATTCCGCGTCTTCAACGACGGTCTCGGATTCCGTTACGAATATAAAGTCACCGACATCGACAGCGTAATCATCACCGACGAATTAACATCTTTTAACATTAAAGAAAACGGAACTTCATGGTCGATACCCGCCGACTTCGACAGCTACGAACATCTATACATAACATTGCCTATCAATGAAATAGAAGATGCAAACACTCCATTCACCTTCAAGACAAAAAGCGGAATCTACGCCAGCATACACGAAGCTGCTCTCATAGATTTTCCAGAAATGACTTTAGGACTTCGTCAGTCGAAAGACAAAAGTCTAAAGTCCAAAGTCACAGAAAATCAAAGTTCAATGTTCAATATTCAAAGCTCAGAGTTCAAAGCTCAGTTAGCTCCTTATCCCGACAAAAAGACTAAAGCCATCTTCACCGCAGCATCTCAATCTCTCACTTTCAAAATTCCTTGGCGCACGATACAGATTTCCGACAAAGCCGTTGGTCTCATCAACTCCAATCTCATCTTGAATCTCAACGAGCCTTGTGCTTTAAAAGGCGACTTATCCTGGATTCGTCCGATGAAATATGTTGGTGTCTGGTGGAGTATGCACCTCGGCGTGGAGAGCTGGGTAATAAACGACCGTCACGGCGCGACGACAGAAAACGCTAAACGTCACATCGACTTCGCCGCGAACAACAATATCGACGCTGTTCTTTTTGAAGGATGGAATGAAGGATGGGACAGCTGGGGCGGACGACAGAACTTCGACTTCACCAAAGCTTACGCCGACTTCGACATCGATGAGATAATGCGTTATGCCAAAGAAAAAAATATCGAAGTCATTGGACATCATGAAACTGGAGGCAACATCATAAACTATGAGAAGCAGTTAGAAGAGGCTTACCGCTGGGCGAAAGAAAAAGGCATCAACTACGTTAAGACAGGCTACGCTGGAGGCATCTCAGATTTTCATAATCATCACGGACAATATAACGTCCGTCATTATCAGAAAGTCGTTGAGACTGCTGCAGACAACCATATCTCGCTCAACGTTCACGAGCCGATAAAGCCCACTGGACTACGACGCACCTATCCTAATCTTATGACTGGCGAAGGAGCGCGCGGCATGGAATGGAACGCATGGAGCGAAGGCAACCCTCCCGAACATCACGTCACTCTGCCTTTCACACGACTGCTCGCTGGTCCGATGGACTACACGCCCGGCACTTTCGACATCTTATTTGAAAACACACGTAACTCGCCGCAACGTAAAAAGTGGAACGACAACGACAAAGGCAACAGCCGTGTCAACACCACATTAGCGAAGCAACTCGCCAACTGGGTGATATTATATTCTCCTCTACAGATGGCGTCGGACATGATAGAACATTATGAAGGACATCCTATGTTTCAGTTTTTCCGCGACTTCAATCCCGACTGTGACTGGTCGGAGGCGTTGCAGGGCGAGCCTGGAGAATATATCGTCGTAGTGCGCCGAGCCGGAGAAGATTTCTTCTTAGGAGCGGCCACCAACGGCTCGGCGCGTGAAGTCGCTGTTCCATTAACATTTCTCTCCGAAAATCAAGACTTTATCGCCACGATATATTCTGATGGCGACGACGCTCATTGGAAAACGAATCCTACTTCATACATGATAGAAAAGAAAATAATCTCGCACAACGACACATTATTTATTAATATGGCAGCCGGCGGAGGATGCGCGGTGACATTGTCCCCAAGAAATTAGACGTTGAAAATCTGTAGCAAGACGCATCTATATGTGTTTTTATCTTGATGATATGATCTGCTCCATGCAGACTTTCTGCACCGTCATCCCCATGTTTTCGTAAAAAGCCTGCGCGCCAGGATTCTTCTCCCAGACATTCAATGTGATGTTGAAACACTTCTCTTCCTTAGCGAATTGAACCACATGTTCAAACAACTTCTTCCCCACTCCATGGCGACGATAATTCTCGTCAACGCAGATGTCGTCGATGTAAAGACTTTTGTCGGGACGTAAATTATCGCAATGACTTAAATCTTGAATCATGCAGAAAGCATAGCCTTTTACATCACATTCTTCCTCACATACAAAGATCGGACTCGTGTCGTCGTCCAAAATCTTTCTTAATTCATTTTCTTCATATTTTCTTTTTCCCTTTATAAAATAATCTGGACGTCCTTCTGCATGAACGTCATTAACTTGTGAAAGAAGCTCCAGAATCCTTGGAATATCGTTATGTGTTGCTTTGCGAATCATTTTTTTTAACTATTGCTATGGCAGAGCTGAGAATCATTTTGGGATTACAAATATATGATTTTTTTGTATATTATTAATTCTGACTTTCTAAATCGCAAATCCGATGTGATAGATAGAATTCTTTTCAGAAATAATTGAAAATTAATTTGGTTTATATTATAAACTTGTTTATATTTGCAGCGTTTTCGCGAAACATTTCTTTTCGTCTGCAAATCCGGATTGCAGATTGAAAGGAATTTTAAAAACATTGTAAAACGAATTAAACTAATTTAAAATGGAAACAAATGAATTAAATCCAGAAAAGAGCCTGCAAATAATAAGCGAGGCTATTCGCAAAAGCAGACGCGAATTTGAAAAGAACGCCGGAACACCATTAATAATATGGGGTGTTTCAATTTTATTGCTCTCATTGGTCGTATGGTTTGTTTGGAGAACTACAAACAATCCTGCGTGGAATTTCTTGTGGTTCAGCACTATAATTCTTTGGATAGTCTTTTCTGTTATCGACAAGAAAAAAGAGAAGAAAGTCAAGACAAAGAATTTCCTTGGCGAAATCATTGGTTATGTGTGGATTTCGTACGGTATCTTTGCCATTGGATTGAGTGCGGTGTTTTGTGTGATTTTTAACATTAATTCTAACTTGGAGATTTATTTTTCCTCAGTCTTTTTAGTATTGATAATAGGAATTTTGTTAGGATTCTCAGCTATGATAACTGGACTTTTAGTGAAAAATAAATGGATTGTAATAGCAGGTGTAATCAACGGTTTAGGAACTCCGCTAGTTGTAAATTTCTTATCTGGAGATGCCGATATAACCTTATTAATTAGTATTGCTTCTCTCATTACCTTGCTGATACCTGGAATTATTTTAAATTTGCAATCTAAAAAAGAATAGTCATGTTCAAGAAATTAGATCCATTGCTGCATTCTGAATTGAGGTTAGCGATAATGTCGATTTTGATAAATGTCGATGAGGCTGATTTCGTGTATCTTAAAGCTGAGACGGAAGCTACGTCAGGCAATCTTAGCGTTCAGCTGGAGAAATTGTCGGATGCCAAATATATTGAAATAGAGAAGACATTCGAGAATAAGAAACCAAGAACGATATGCCGTATTACAGAAACAGGCATAGAGGCTATGGAGAAATACATTGACGCTCTTAAAGATTATATAAAATGATCTGACCGATAAAGACGGAGACTGATATTTGTATTTTTAGTCTTCGTCTTTATTAATACTTATCTTCTTAAAGAAAAACTCTCCCCACACTTTCCTCCAACTCTCAATCAACGCTGATTCTTTAACGGAATAGCCATAGTCATCGCCATAGTCATCGCCATGGTTATATTCATAGTCATAGTCATCGCCATAGTCATCGCCATGGTCATCGCCATAGTCATCGCCATAGTCATAGTCATCGTCAAACCAAATGACGGAATTTATTTGAAATGACTCCAAAGGTTTGATGCCGCATTGATATAGATATGACGGCTCGTAAGGATGTAAGCAGTCTTTGGTGTTGTCGGCATTTCTCCATTCGTATAATACATTGATTAATGTAGGATGCCATTCCAGGGTCTTTCTGTCGATGAAAGATTCTATCGGTGCTCCTTCTACTGCATTGTAAATCAATCCTACGGGCATCTGCAAAGAGTCGGAAATTTTTATACCTATACTATATAATGTCTCAGAATAAAAATCGATGTCTTCTTCATTAAATTCCTCCCAAGAAGTAGGAAAAAATATACCGTGACTGTTAAGTATCGCCTTTTCGAGAGGATGTTTCCATGCGTTAGTATCAGTGATGACTGAAGCATCCGGTGCTTTCATATAATACAAACGAATATCGTTACCTTTAGCCTTTTGACTTTTGTCTTTTGCCATAAAATCATGGTCAATGTCTGTTGTCTGTTGACCGTTGTCTGTTGACATATAATTCCCCGAACAAAGTACTACTTCTCCGACAACGATATTCTTGAAACTTAATATTTTATCCTTCGTCTTGATTACGAGTTTATGCTTCTTTCCATCGACTTTCGGTGTGTCGAAAACGACTTCCCATTTGCCGTCGTCGCTGGCTTGTGTGACGATTGTCTTTTTGTTGAAACGTACTGAAATTTCAGTTTCTGCATCGGCTGTTCCTTTTACAACGAAAGGTTTTCCGTGCTGAATGACCATATTGTCGCTGTAAATGTCTGGAAGCGACAATCCTCCAAAGTCGCCGGTGATGGCGGAATATACGCGTTGTGCAATAAGTTTTGCGCCTTCTGGATTCGGATGTAAGGCGTCTGGCATCAAATCGGGACGATGATATAAAGTCTCTTGTAGATCAATGAGTTTTACTTCCGCGATATTATATGCGATATTTTCTATCGTCTCTTGAATCTCCCAATACCAGTCGCGAGTTCCTTTTTTAAAACGATGATGCCAATGGAAAATCGGTGTCATTCGACAGATATAAATCTCTACATCAGGATTGACTTTCTCAAATGCTTCAATAAGAGCAACATAGTCGGAAATGAATTCTCTTTTATAATATTTCCAGTTGCGCGGGTCGGTGTCGTTTAAGCCTAAATGTATGATTGCTATGTCAGGAACGAATTCCAAGGCTTTCTGATATTCTTCCTGTTCGTTATAAGGACGATGACCTTTTCTTAAAAGCGTCGCACCCGACTTTCCGAAGTTTCCGACTTCATAATTGTCGCCCAACATTTTTGCCAACTGAGAAGGATAAGATGTCTCCGCCGGATTTTCATGCCCGTAACCGAAAGTGACGCTGTTGCCTATACAAGCCACTTTAACAATATGCGGCGAGACTGAGCTTGTCGATACATTATCTGCTGTTTTTTGAGCCAATATATTCAATGACAGCAAGAATATTGCTAAACTGAGGATTATTTTTTTTCTCATATAAAATTATTCTAGAACAAAGATAATAAAAGTTTAGAGATAACAGGCAACATAATTGCAATTATATCTACACTCATAACTGAGCTTTTACCAAATGCCACATCTTATGTCCCAAAAAATCTTTCACTTCTACTCTTTCAAAACCTAGTGATTTATATAGACGTTCAGCTTTAGGATTCTCAAAATCGACCAAGAGTCCCAGAGGTTTATTATATTGTTTTGTTGCTATTTCATTCATGGTGAGAATCAGTTTAGAAGCTATTCCCATGCCTCTGTATTCTGGTAAAACTGCGATGCTATCTAAATAGAATTCAGAGGCATCAGTCTCGTCGGTAATTGACAATTCTTTTTCTGTATGATTATGAATAAGTTCTAGAGTTGTTTTTCGTAGGTTATGTAATTCCGCCCCATCGTATCCAATGACGGCGCCGGCAGGCGTGCCATCGACTTCAGCAATAAGTGCATTATTATAACTATATTGTGATAAATCCAAACAAACCAACTCTTCTAATACATTATTATAATCTATGCCGCAATAAGAAATTATCTGCTCTTTGCCAATAGCCATTGATATTACTGAAGCAATTAATGATTTGTCGTTTTTAGTAGCTTTTCTGATGCTTATATTATTCATGATTGACGATATCTTGATGTTATTTATATTGCTCTATGAGATCAGCGCAAAGATAATGTTTTTTGATGAATTTTTTTTAAATATTTAGAGTTTTTGATAAATGTTCGGTATGGATTCTTATGTTAAAAGGGTTGATAATCAGTATAATGCTTAATTATAGTTAAAAATAGTTAAAATCCTTGACAAGAGGATTTTTCTGTTATATATTTGCAAAAGAAATCTTAATCAAAACCATAATTTATGAAAACGGAACATTTACTATTATTTGTTGCTGGTTTAATGTTGTCGTTAGACCTGTGTGCACAAGATGTCAGAACCTGCGTTAGTGAAGTAAGAGAGATTCACAAGGATTACGATTCTAAGAATTTGCGAACGGATGAATATGTCCGACTTACGGATTTGTCTCAATTAGAAGATGGCAGTAGTGTTATTTTTGCAGCTCGTCATGATACTGATGAGACTAGTTTCTATGCTATGCCTAATGAGGCTTCAGGCAAGCCTGAGGGCGTTATTTTTACGAGTGCTATTTATAATGGAGAATATTCTCTGCCGACGGAAATTACTGATGATGAATTAGATTTCTGTTGGACTATAGATGTTGATAATGGCGTTTATACCTTTATTAATACTGATGGAGATATGATAGGCTATGGTAGTAGCGGTACCGATTTTGTGAAAAATGGTACAAATTCGACTTGGACAATTGAGCCGGCAACCTCGGGAGAAGGTACTACGGCTCCTCATCATAATGCTTTTATTATTACGAATGTGGGTGCTACCAATAGAAGCTTTGCTTTTAGAAAGTATAATAATAGTGCGACTTATGAAAAGTTTGCACCTTATACGAATTCTGAGAGTAATATGAATGGTAGTACCTACTATTTTTTTATTGATATTTTTATGAAAAATTCTGAGACGTTGGATGTGGTGTCAGATCCTTATTTCTCACCAGAAGCGGGAACATATCAGAGTACACAATATGTTACTATAGAGTCTGATACGGAGAATGCAATAATATATTATACCGTTGATGGTACTGATCCTAATAATACAAGCGAAATATATGTTGACCCTATAGAGGTTTCTAATTCAGTGATTATAAGGGCGATAGCTGTGAAAGATGGATTTGTGGATAGTGAGGTTGTAGAAGCAGAGTATATTATTTCTGAACCTGTTGCAGTGACTTTTTATAATAATGGAGTCGTTATGGATGTTTATACAATAGCTCAAGGTTCTGTTATTGGAGAACTTCCTGCTGTTGTACCACCTGATGGTTATTCTTTTAAAGGATGGACAGAAGATGTTATAGAAACATACTCTCATGTTTCACCTTCAATGATAAGTCCATCAACAATAATTGACACTGACTTGTTACTATATGCTGTTTTTGCTATTGATTATAATAATTGGATAGAGACTGATATAGATTCTTTTACGTCTTCAGATTGCGCTGTTATAGCTGTTTCTAAGGATGATAATTATTATGCAATGAGTCAGATATTGGGAAGTAATGGACAACCTACAGCAATAGAACTTGAAGTTGATAATGGAATCATAACTGGCAATATTAATGATACACTCCAATGGAATATTGCGTGTTCTGATGCGAGTTTTACTATTTTTCCCAAAGATATAACTGATAGTTGGCTTTATTGTCTCTCAGGTTCCAATAATAATTCTGTTAGAATAGGAGATAATATTGACAATAAGATTTTTGAATTAAGGACTGTCGAGATAAATGAGGTGATTTATCCAGATTATTTATATAATATCTCGACTTCTAGATTTGTAGGAGTTTATTTTGATGATGATGTGGCATTGGATTGGAGAGCATATAAACTTACAGCTTCAGGTGCTTTTCCTACCAATATAAAAAACCAAACATATCATTTTTATAAGCATATAGGATCTAAATATTATTGTACTAATATTGAAATACCTGATAGTCAAACTATTACACAAGATATTACATGGTGTAATGTTAGTCTTGTAAATCCTATTGTAATTGAAAAAGATGCCATACTTACAATTGAGGGAGCTATAACAAATACAAACGCTAATAATCTTGTTATAAAAGATGGAGGACAATTGATACATAATAATCATAATGTTGTTGCAACATTTGAAAAGGAGATAGGTGGTTATAATCTCGATGATAAGCAATCTGTATCTGGGTGGTTTACAATAGGTTCTCCAATGGTAGATAGTGTTTTGCTGACTGATGTGGATAATTTGATGCCTGAAGATTGTAATTATGATTTATATCGTTACGATGAACCTACCAGAGAATGGCAGAATGTGAAGGATATTACTAATAATTTTACCACTTTTGATGCCGGTAGAGGTTATCTTTATGCTAATGAATATGACGCTACATTATCTTTTGTAGGCGAGTTAAATTCAGAAACACAGAATTATCATCTGACAAAAACCGATGATACTAACCTCTCCGGCTTTCATTTGATATCGAATCCATATACGCATAATATCTATAAAGGTGTAAATGCCGCTATTGATAATCCGGACTTAGCGGTAGGTTATTATGTTATAACTGGCGAAGGAGCGTGGCAGCCAATGATATACGATAATGCTATATTGCCAGGACAAGGTGTTTTAATAAAGACAATAAAAGAGAATGACTTGATAATCGAGAAAACATCCAAAATGGCTGAAGGAGAATCCTCTATGGCAAAATCTGGAAATAAAGGAATGATAGTAATCTCTGTCCAGAATGAATCTTATAAAGATATGGCATATATTTCATTTGAAGATGGATATGGATTGGATAAAGTGCCTCATCAAAATCAGGATATTCCGATGATATATGTGTCGGTAAACAATAGTGATTATGCCATATCAACAATTGAAAATGATACATTGCAGATACCATTATCTTTTGAGGCAAAAACTATGGGAGAATATACTATTAGTGTCACAACAGAAGAAATGGAGATTGAAGAATTGTTTCTTATTGATAAATTTACAGGAACAACGACAAATGTTCTTATGGAAGATTATGCTTTTATCGCAAAAAATAATGATGATCCGTCAAGGTTTATTATTAGTTTTAGAGATAATAGTTTTCTTGAGGATGGTGTTATTAATACCGAAGAAACCTTTGCCTACATAAATAATGGTGAGTTAATTGTAAAAGATTTATCGGGAACTGCTACAATCATTATTTATGATGCTTTGGGAAATTGTATATATCGTAATAATTGTTGTGAGTCTATGCACAAGGTCTCAATGAATATGTTGTGTATTGGTTCTTACATAATTCAAAAGATAGATGATACGGGTGTTAAAATACAAAAGATAATATTTGATTAATTGTATGGGTTATAATTTATAGATTGTTATTCTATGCCAAAAACTTAAAAATATGAAAAAAATAATATTGTTGTTCGTTGTTCTTGGGTTCTGGATGAATCTTAGGGCACAATTGGATGGTTTCTTTGTATATCAGTATGAATATCGTGATGAAAAAGATGAGGAATGGGCTCAATTACTGCTGCTTCCCGAGACGCATGGATTAGATTATAATGTTCCTGCAGAAGTTCCTTTAGGCGCAGGATTGATACTCCTTACAGGTATGAGTATTGGGTATGGAATTATTGTAAAAAACAATAATAAAAAATAATATTGTACTGATTATTAGGTATTTAAGTATTTATTACGTTCTTTGAAATATTATTGAATATAAACAAACTCATGTTCATATTGAAATGCTTTGTCAAAATGATATTTTTATATGGAACTTAATAATTATTATGATAAAAATCATTATTTTTGTATTCGTAAAATGATATTTTTATGAGTAATAATTATAGAGAAATATATCTTGCAGGTGGTTGTTTTTGGGGTACGGAACATTATTTTAAGAAGATAAAAGGAGTGTTGGAGACAGAGGTCGGTTATGCTAATAGTGTTGTTGATAATCCGAACTACGATAAAGTGTGTGAAGGGGTTACAATGGCGGCAGAGACTGTTTATGTTAAATATGATTCAGCATTGATTTCTCTGGAGGAACTATTAAACATGTACTTTATCTCAATTGATCCGACAAGCCTTAATAGACAAGGTCATGATGTAGGATTGCAATATAGGACAGGTATTTATTATGTAGATGAAAATGATATTTCTATCATTAATAAGGTTTTGTTAGAGCAACAGAAAAACTATGATAAAGATATTGTTGTTGAAGTTAAAGAACTGAAGAATTTTTATCAGGCAGAAGATTATCATCAAGATTATCTTGATAAAAATCCTGAAGGTTATTGTCACCTTCCGTTTGAATTGTTTGAATTTGCAAAACAATTTAAAAGATAATATATTAAGGTTAATAGTTAGATAGTCTGTCTCATAATTTTAAAACTACTGTGTGCTATACACTATTAATTATAGACTTTAAGGAAAGGTATGGAAAAGGATCTGAAATTAAATCTGTATTCTTCTGGTATTTCAACAGACATGGATGTTTCATTTGTAGATGCTGTTATAAAGGCTGGTTTTCCTAGTCCTGCTCAAGATTATCTTACTGGTACTATTGATCTTAATAAGGAGTTGATACGTCATAGGGATACT
The DNA here is from genome assembly GCA_015061335.1 of Lentimicrobiaceae bacterium. Lineage (GTDB taxonomy): Bacteria > Bacteroidota > Bacteroidia > Bacteroidales > F082 > Limimorpha. The sequence continues at coordinate 46,685 of SUWT01000004.1, forward strand.
ACATTCTTGGCAAGAGTTTCGGGAAATTCATTACAGGAAGCTGGTATCTGTGATGGAGATATTATAGTGATAGATAAGTCTTTAGAGGCTAGAAATGGTGATTTTGTGGTGGCTTTTGTTGATGGTGAGTTTACATTGAAGGAGTTTCGTCTCGACGATAATGCTAAATGTGCATGGCTGATTCCGCATAACAAGGACTATGAGCCGATAAAAGTTACAGAAGAAAATCAGTTTATGATTTGGGGAGTTTTGACTTATACCATAAAACATTTGAGGAAGTAAGAGGTGAAACTTTTCGGTTTGGCTGATTGTAATAATTTCTATTGTTCTTGTGAAAGGGTTTTTCATCCCGACTTGCGAGATAAGCCTATTGTTGTGTTGAGCAATAATGACGGATGTATAGTAGCACGTAGTGAGGAATCAAAACGACTTGGGATTAAGATGGGCGTGCCGTTTTATCAAGTTAGGGATATGATTGAGAGAAATGATGTGGCAGTATTTTCCTCTAACTATAATCTTTACGGTGACATGAGCAGAAGGGTGATGTCGATGTTATCATCATTTTTTCCTAAGATAAATATCTATTCTATTGACGAAGCTTTTATAGATTTGTCAGAGATAAATGATATTGATTTGTTGATGGAGTTGTCATATAAGGCGATAAAATCAATATTTAAAGGTGTCGGAATTCCTGTTTCCTTGGGTATTGCGCCTACAAAGACCTTGGCTAAGATGGCCTCTGTATATGCTAAGAAATATAAAGCTTATAAAGGAGTTTGTTTGATTGATACTGATGAAAAAAGAGAGAAAGCTTTGAAATTATTTTCCATAGATGATGTTTGGGGTATTGGAAGGCAACATGCCAAGAAATTGAATTATGATGGTGTGAAGACAGCATGGGATTTTACTTTAAAATCAGAGTCTTGGGTGAGACGTGAGATGTCGTTGACAGGACTTCGTACCTGGAAAGAGCTTAGAGGTGAAGATTGTATTCAAGATGAAGATATGCCTTATAAGAAATCAATTTGTACAAGTCGTAGCTTTCCTAATCAAGGATTATGTGAGATAGAAGATGTCGAGGAGGCTATTGCAAATTTTGCAGCGATGTGTTCTAAGAAGTTGCGAGAACAGCATACGGTATGTAAAAATATAGGCGTTTTTGCTTATGGCAGTCGTTTTAGAAATGATTTGCCGCATAATAATATATTTAAAGAAGTTACATTTGATGTTCCAACTAACGATATGCAAGAGATAGTGTCTCATGCAGTAAGGATATTGAAAGAGTCCTGGAAGTTAGGGTCGTATTATTACAAAAAAGCTGGTGTAGTGGCATACAATATTACAGAGGATAATGTTATACAGACTAGTCTTTTTGATACTATAGATAGAGATAAACACGCTAAACTTGCAGAAGCCGTTGATGCAATAAACCTTCGGAATGGTCATGATACTGTTAGAATAGCTGTTCAGGGCTATAGCGGTAATTGGCATACAAAAAACGAATATATCTCAAAACAATATACTACGAATATTAAGGATATTATCGTTGTTAAGGTTTGACCTGGTTTTATAGTTTAAGGCTTAATGTTTGATGTAAGTTGTTCCTTAAACTTTAAACCTTAAACTTTAAACCAGATGAATGTTAAGCTATAATGCCAAGTTGTTTCAAAAGTGCTTCTGGTTCGGGGTCGTGACCTCTGAAATTACGGTATAATGTCGCGGCATCGACACTGTCTCCTTTGGTGAGTAGTTCTCTGAAAGAAGCGGCTACTTCTTGGTTGAAAATGCCTTTCTCTTTGAAGAGTGAGAAACCGTCGGCGGCTAAGACTTCTGCCCATTTGTATGAGTAATATCCTGCGTTGTATCCTCCTGCGAAAATATGTGAGAACGCTGTTGAGATGATACATTCCGGTATTGATGGTAAGACATTTGTTGCAGATAGTACTTCCTTTTCAAATGATAGAGCGTCTTCTTCTAAGATGTCTGTCAAAGTGTGCCATGCCATGTCTAAGATTCCAAATTGTAACTGACGGATATGGAAGTATGCCGACTGGAAGTTCATCGATGCGACAATTTTTTCTATTAAATCAGATGGTATTGTTTCACCAGTTTGATAATGTTTTGCAAAGGTGTTAAGGTATTCTGGTTCATAACACCAGTTTTCCATTATCTGTGATGGAAGTTCTACGAAATCATGATCAACATTGGTGCCTGTCATGGATTCGTACTTCCCTTTTGTTAATATTCCGTGCAGTGCATGACCAAATTCATGAAGCAATGTGGTGAACTCGTCGTGGGTGATAAGGGAAGGAGTGTCGGCAGTCGGTTTTGTAAAGTTTGTGACGATGCTTATAAGTGGTCGTTCGTCTATGTTGTTATAAATTCGCTGACCTCTGAACTCTGTCATCCACGCACCTCCACGTTTGCTTTCGCGAGGGAAGAAATCCGCGTAAAACAAAGCGAGATGTGAACCGTCTCTGTCTTTTACTTCATAGACCTTTACATCATGATGATAAACAGGAATGTTGCTTAATTCTGAGAATGTGATGCCATGGAGCCTGTTTGCAAGGTCGAATATTGCATTGATACATGCTTCTAATTGAAAATAAGGTTTTAGTTGCTCATCGCTGAGGTCGTATTTCTCAGCACGAAGTTTCTCTGAATAGAAACTGAAGTCCCAAGGCATAATAGTTCCTTCGGTGAAACCATGTGCTTTGGCATAAGCATTGAGTTCTGCGACTTCTTGTTTTGCTTTTGGTAGTGCAGGGACTAACAGCTTGTTTAAGAATTCTTCTACAACTGCAGGACTCTTTGCCATACGACGTTCTGTCTGATATTCAGCGAAATTCTTATAACCTAAGATGTTGGCGACCCTGATGCGTAACTCGGCGATGCGTTTGATGATTTCGCTATTGTCGAGTTCGCCACCAAAGGCGCGAGTGTTGTACTGACGATACATCTTTTCTCTAAGGTCGCGGCGTTCACTGAATTTCATGAAAGGTACATAACTCGGTGCTGTGAGATCAAACAACCAGCCAGTTAGATTTTTATTTTTGGCAGCTTCAGCTGCTTGTTCTTTGACATAATCAGGAAGTCCTATCAAATCATTCTCGTCGGTGAGATTTAAAGTGAAAGCGTTGGTAGCAGCGAGGACGTTCTTCCCAAATTGCAATGATAACAAAGAAAGTTCTTCCATGTATTTGCTGTAAGTCTCTTTGTCTTCGGGAGAGAGATTTGCTCCGTTACGAGCGAAGCCTTCGTAAGTCTTTTCAAGAAGTCGCATCTCAACAGCATCGAGGTTTAATGATTCACGTTGATCGTAAACTGATTTTATGCGTTGAAAGAGACCTTCGTTGAGACGAACATACATCGAGAATTCTGTGGTAAGAGGAGAAATTTCTTCAGCGATGTTCTGCATCTCTTCGTCGGTATTGGCTTCTAAAAGATTATAGAATATGTGGCTGATTCTGTTTAATGTCTCGCCAGCATATTCTAAGGCTTCAATGGTGTTTTTGAATGTAGGAGTTTCAGGGCTGTTGACGATAGCATCGACTTCAGCCTTGCCTTCTTCAATAGCTTGCTTGAAAGCTGGAATATAATGTTGGTTTTCAATCTTGTCGAATTGAGGTGCGCCAAATGGCAATGTCGATTTTGTTAAAAGCGGGTTGTTCATTATGATGATAATTTTTTTCATGATTAAAGAACAAAGGTAGTAAAAATTATCTCGCAGAAATAAGGTTGATGTTATGATTTTGTATTTTTATACCAAAAATCCATAAAGCACGTAGATGTTTTAAAAACTTTTGTCAAAAATATTAGAACGAGGATTCTATAGATGTTGCATTAATTCGTAAATTTGTAAAGTCTTTGCATTTCTTTTATTTAGTAGCAAATAATGAGTTATATGGACTTTAAAGTTTTTGGAAAGAAAGACGCTCCGGTTTTGATGCTTGTTCCAGGATTAGGTGTCTCGTATGAGATTTTCATTCCTTTGATACGCTTGTTGGAAAATGAATTCCAAATCGTTGCTGTTCAAGTCGATGGATTTGTTATCGGTAAATATACGGAGTTTACTTCTATAGATGATCAGGCGGCTCAAGTTGTTGATTATGTGAAGAAAAAATTTAATTCTCATATAGATTGTGCTTACGGACTTTCTTTGGGAGGTAAGATAGTTTCTCGTGTTTTGGAACGTGACGAAATTGTTGTAGAGCATGCAATCTTAGATGCGGCTCCTTTGTTGCCCTTGCCTCGTTGGCTCGTCGCTCCACTTCGCTATCTTCAATCTTTTAATGTCTGGACATGTTATCATTGGACAGGATTCTGGCGTTGGGTTTTCCATTCTCATTATTTCGATGTCTTGCTCGATGAATGTAAGAAAGTTTATCCTTATGGAGGAAATCGTGCGGTATTAGATGGCTATAAATCTGTTTATACTAATAAGTTGAATTCGATATCTGGTGATGACATTCATTTTTGGCACGGTACGAAAGAGTCGTTTGTGGCGAAACCGCAAGTCAAGCATCTAAAGAAATTGTATCCCGATGTTAAGGTCGAGGTTTTTAAATCTATGAATCACGGACAGCTTCTTGTAGATTTTCCTGAGGAGGTGGCGAAGAGAATTAAAGAGTATAATGGAGTAGAGACGCGTCAATGTTTCATGCAATAATATACATTGACACGTCTGGAAATTGATGTTTTTGTTGTAATAAATATATTATCATGAAAAATAATTTGTCGTTACAGGCTTTGAAGAAAGCGTTAGCTGGTTTTGTCGCTATCGGATTATTGCTTTTTTTGCCGGCGGGAACTTTACATTATTGGAACGCTTGGCTCTTTATGGCGCTTTTGTTCTTTCCGATGATATTGTTAGGGATATTTATGTTGTTTAAATCTCCAGACTTACTATCCAAAAGACTTGACGCTAAGGAAAAGGAGATGGAGCAGAAATGGGTCGTGGCGTTGTCGGGAATCATGTTTGTGACGGCTTTTGTCGTCGCTGGAATGAATTTCCGTTATTCATGGCATTTATTACCTGATTATATTACATGGATTGCCGCTACATTGTTTCTTCTGTCATATATGATGTATGCTGAAGTGATTAGGGAAAATGCCTTTCTTTCAAGAACTATTGAAGTTCAGGAGAATCAAAAGGTTATTGATACTGGACTGTATGGCGTTGTACGTCATCCGATGTATTCTGCAACATTGATTTTATTCCTTTCCATACCATTGATTTTAGGATCGTTATTATCTTTTGTGATAATGTTGGTATATATTCCAATCATCACGGTAAGAATGAATAACGAGGAGAAAGTCCTCGAAAAAGGCTTAGAAGGTTATAAAGAATATAAAAATAGGGTGAGATATAAGGTGATCCCTTTAGTTTGGTGAGATATTTATTGTACTGACTTATGAAAAAAATTAAAATAACAGTGATGCGCATGACTCGTTACGACGACTTGATGGCGCAATATGAAAACCCGATAGAGCATGCCTGCGACTTGCATCTCGGACAGACTTTTATCGTAGAAGAAACTCAGAAACCTGAAGGAATGTGCGATAGCGCATGGGAGACATTGTTTCCTTTCGTAAAGGAGCTCGCTGAAGGTGGCGGTAACTTTTTTGATGGTTGGATGAAAAATCCTTATTCGGCAATGCTATCTTGTAATGACGGTTTTCGTCCCGTTAGTTTTTATGTTGAAGTTGTTGAATGAAGTTTTACGTTTTTTTTACTTTTTTTATTTGATGTTATGAATAATTTTTGTATTTTTGGGGCAAAATTAAGATGTCATGACCTTTCAGCCTAATGAAAAATATACATTCTTAAATCTTAAAGAAAGAGATAGATTCTGATCTCTTATATGTGGTTTAATGTCATTAAATCATATACCTCAAACCAACATACGAAATTTAAAAATAATTATTAACATATAATAAATAAAATCATGGAATTACCATTTGCAGAATCATGGAAGATCAAGATGGTCGAACCTCTTAAGAAGAGCACACGTGAAGAACGTGAACAATGGATGAAAGAAGCTCATTACAATTTGTTTAACCTCAAAGCAGATCAAGTCTATATTGACTGTTTGACAGACTCAGGTACTGGCGCTATGAGCGACCGTCAATGGGCAGCAATGATGATGGGCGACGAAAGCTACGCTGGCTCATCTTCATTCTTCCGTCTTAAAGAAGTTATCACACGTCTCACAGGCTTCGAATATGTTATCCCAACACACCAAGGTCGTGCGGCTGAAAACGTTCTCTTCAGTCACCTTATAAAAAACGGAGACATCGTTCCTGGTAACTCACACTTCGACACAACAAAAGGTCACATCGAAAGCCGTAAAGCCTTTGCAGTAGATTGCACAGTTGATGAAGCTAAAGATACTCAATTAGAAGTTCCTTTCAAAGGTAATGTCGATGTTAAGAAACTTGAAAAATGTCTTGCTGAAAACGCAGATAAGATTCCTTTCGTTATCGTTACCATTACAAATAATACAGCAGGTGGTCAACCTGTATCAATGCAAAACCTTCGCGAAGTTAAAGCCGTAGCAGAAAAATATGGCAAACGCGTTATCTTCGACTCAGCACGTTTCGTTGAAAACGCATACTTCATCAAGACACGTGAAGCAGGTTATGCAGATAAGACTATCAAAGAAATCGTTAAAGAAATGTATCAATATGCTGATGGTATGACAATGTCAGCTAAGAAAGACGGTATCGTCAATATGGGTGGTTTCATCGCTACACATCATGAAGATTGGTACGAAGGTGCAAAACGTTTCTGTATTCCATTCGAAGGTTTCCTTACATACGGTGGTATGAACGGTCGTGATATGGACGCTCTCGCAGTCGGTCTCGATGAAAATACTGAATTAGATAACATCGAAACACGTGTTAAACAAGTTCAATATCTCGCAGCTAAGTTAGATGAATACGGCATCCCATACCAGCGTCCTGTCGGTGGTCACGCTATCTTCGTCGATGCAGACCGCGTCCTTACCAACGTTCCTAAAGAAGAATTCCCTGCACAGACACTCGCTATCGAACTTTATCTAGAAGCTGGTGTTCGTGGTTGCGAAATAGGTTACATCCTTGCTGACCGTGACCCTGTCACACGCGAAAACCGTTTCGGTGGATTAGACCTTCTCCGTCTCTGCATCGCTCGCCGCGTCTATACTAACAACCACATGGATGTTATCGCAGCAGCTTTGAAGAACGTTTACGACCGTCGTGACGAAATCAAACACGGTGTACGTATCACATGGGAAACAGAACTCATGCGTCACTTCACAGTACATCTAGAACGTATTGAAGATTAATATGGCAATCAGCCGTCAGCTGTCAGCTCCTCATCGCTGATAGCTGACAGCTGATAATTTATAACTGATAGCCCGAATATGATTCTCAACATACTTTTTATAATAGCATTGACATTTCCAGTCGCTGTGGCATCAGCGTTTTTCAGCCTTTCAGATAAAAAAGAGTGGGGAAGAAACCTGATGTTCGCTCTCATCCTCGCCTTAGGTCAAGGTGTGATGTACACCTTGGGCGAATTGCTCGGCGGGACTTTTATGCATCTGCTGGAAAGACTATCAAAATGGATAGTGTTGGGATTGTGTTTCTCGGTGTCATTCAGAATGTTGTTAGATACGTTGAAAATCAGAAACGGAGAGAACCTCTTCTTTATTCAAAACAAGAAACAACTATTTTTACTTTCAATAGCATTAGGAATTAATGCTTTCATTATCGGTCTTATGGCTGATTTCTATGAACCATTTCAAAATATTACACCTTATTTGTTAATGGGAGTCGCCTTTATATGGTCTCTTGTCGAAATGCTGATACCTTTCTCAAAAATGAAACTTACATTCAATAGCTTTCTAAATTCCATCTGCGCAGGAGTGATATTGGTAAAAGGATTGTTGGGATTGATATAAAGCCTACGGACGTTAACCATCATTTTCAGAATTCCATAATTCACAAAAGTCATAGTCATATTCAATAGCTAAAGTCATACCCAAAAAAGTTCATGGCTCATGGCTCATGGTCCGTGATTTTTCATTACCTTTGTATCTTACAATTCTATATTACCAGATATGATTCATCTTACTAAAATTTTTCGTTTTGAAGCAGCTCATGCCCTGATGGGTTATGACGGTCGCTGCCGTAATATTCATGGTCATTCCTACGAGATGCATGTCACCGTAAAAGGAATGCCTATTATGGATGATAACAATCCTAAAAACGGAATGGTGATGGACTTCGGCGATCTGAAAAAGATTGTCAATGAAGAAATAATAGACCATTATGATCATGCTTTTATCATAAACAACAAAATGCCAAACGGTTTTATCGAAGAGGTAAAACATCATTACGAAAGGATTATCGTACTACCATATCAGCCTACAACAGAACTGATGCTTATTGACTTTGCAAAAAAAATAAAAAAGAGACTTCCAGAAAAAATACAATTGGTGAAAATTCTTCTAAAAGAAACAGAAGGTTCTTTCGCGGAATGGATAGAAGAATAAAAATTCATATCTTTGCAGCATGATATCGATTCAAAATCTTAGCATGCAGTTTACTGGCGATGACCTCTTCAGCGATATCAATTTTATGATTCGTGAGAAGGATAGAATAGGTCTAGTCGGAAAAAATGGAGCTGGTAAAACCACTCTTATTCGTCTCATCGCAGGCCTCGATCAACCATATAAAGGTGATGTAGTGATGTCTGATGATGTTACTATTGGCTATCTGCCTCAGGAAAAATTTTTTAATTCTTCTGATGAGGGTAATAAGCTACGTACAGTATTGGATGAGGCTATGACAGCCTTTGAGGATTATTTTCAGATAGAAAGAGATTTACATAAGTTGAACGAGCAACTTTCTGAGAGAGAAGACTATGAAAGTGCAGAATACCAACGCCTATGTGAAAAAATAAGCCATCTTAACGAGCGTCTGGCTCTTATGGGTGGCCATTCTATAGAGGGCGAGGCTGAACAGATTCTTATAGGTCTCGGATTCGAACACGATGATATGCAACGACCAATGAATGAGTTTAGTAACGGCTGGCAGATGCGTGTCGAATTGGCTAAGATACTGCTTAGAAAACCTAAGCTGTTGCTTCTCGATGAGCCTACGAACCACCTTGACATTGAGTCAATACAATGGCTGGAATCTTTCTTGAAAAATTATTACGGATCTATTCTGATGGTGTCGCACGATAGAGCCTTCCTTGACCATATCACAATACGTACAATAGAAATTTCTGGAGCAAAAATATACGACTATAAATGTTCTTATACCGAATTTGTTGAACGCAGAGAAGAACGTATCGATATTCAAAAAGCTGCCTTCGATAACCAACAGCGTGAAATAAAAGATATAGAAGCTTTTATCGAACGCTTTAGATATAAAGCCACTAAAGCAAAACAAGTGCAGTCGCGTGTGAAACAATTACAAAAAATGGAACAGATCCAAATCGATGATAGAGATAAATCTGCAATACATTTTAAGTTTCCACCAGCACCTCATTCAGGAAAAGTGACACTCGAATTGTCCAATGTATCAAAAAGTTACGGAGAAAAACAAATACTTGAAAATCTTAACCTTTTAATTCCTCGAGGAGAAAAAATAGCTTTCGTGGGTCGTAATGGCGAAGGTAAATCAACATTGTCGAAGATTATTGCTGGAGTCCTCGATTATGAAGGCGAAATAAAACTCGGTCACGAGGTACAAATCGGTTATTATGCCCAAAATCAACAGGATATGCTTGATCCGGAGAAAACAGTCTTCGAAACACTCGATGATGTCGCTACCGGTGATATGCGCGTTAAAGTGAAATCTTTATTGGGCGCATTCCTCTTTGGAGGCGAAGCTATAGAAAAAAAAGTAAAAGTGCTTTCAGGTGGTGAAAAAGCAAGATTATCTCTGGCTAAAATGCTTCTGTTCCCTACAAATCTGCTGATACTCGATGAGCCGACAAATCACCTCGATATGCTTTCTAAAGATATCCTTAAATCAGCTCTTATTCAATATGATGGAACACTTATTATCGTATCTCACGACCGTGACTTCCTACAAGGTCTTACTAATAAAGTTTATGAATTTAAAAAGCCTTATATTAAAGAATATATAGGCGATATATATGACTTTCTGGAAGAAAAGAAACTTAAAGAACTTGATGACCTTAACAAAAAACAAAAAACTCAATCGACTGAAAATCAAATCTCTCAAAGTAGAATCAATTTCGAATTGAAAAAACAAAACGATAGAGAGATAAAACGTATAGAAAGGGAAATTAAAAAAATTGAAGAACAAATCGAGTCTGTTGAAAACGATATATCTGAGATGGATAATGTGATGTCGGATCCCGACAGCTTCCCTAATATTAATGTAGATAATAACTGGTATCAGACATACGCTGAAAAGAAAGATCTTTTACAGAACCTCATGGATCAATGGGAAACAAAACAACTCGAGCTATCTTTTGCTCTCGAAAAATGACTTTAATATTTCGAGACATTCTTCTTCTAAAATGCCCTTTGTTATCTGTGTCTTGGGATGAAGTAAGTTGCCGTGTCTGCTAAAACCGTTTTTTTTGTCATCACAAGCCCAAACGACTCTGCTTATATGTGAGTGCGCCAATGCTCCAGCACACATTACACAAGGTTCTAATGTGACATATAGCGTGCATGATTCTAAATACTTGGCACCCAATGTGTTAAAAGAAGATGTCAATGCTAGCATCTCTGCATGTGCCGTCACATCTTTTAACATCTCAACCTGATTATGTGCCCGTGCTATGATCTTGTCATTGCATACCACAACAGCTCCAACAGGCACCTCATTACTTTCCTTGGCTAAAAGTGATTCATTTAGAGCCTGTCGCATGTAATATTCATCAGAAAATACTGATAACTTCATTCTATGTCTCTGTTTTGTTCGTTGTAAAGTTTGCCGTCTTCATCGTAAAACTTCCAAATGCCACATTCTTTACCATTCTTGTAATATCCTTCGTATTTTTTCTTTCCGTTCTCGTAAAAAATGGTGGCTTTGCCTTCTCGCTTGCCATCGACAAACTCTCCTTTGCTTAAAATTTTTCCAGAATTGTAATATGTCTCAAAGATACCATTTCTCTTGTCATTAACAATAGGTCCGTCTAGTTGAATAGTACCATCACTGTAAAACCAGTTCTCTCTGATACATACCTGCTTTCCATTATCCAAAATCTTATAATAATAAATTACTTTCGGACTGCCGTCTTCATGATGATTTACAACATCTTCAATGATATTTTCTTTTCCCGAGCATGATATTAATGTGAAAGCTATAAATAATAAATATAAAAGTCTTTTCATGATAGTTATTATCTGTTGAATATTAATCTGTTACCTCTAAAATCTTCTTTGAAAACTCCTTCATGATATACTAATTCACCATTGACAAAGGTGTGACTTACGCTATTGCTTAACTCCATCCCGGAATATGCTGTCCATCCGCATTTGTAATAAACTTTGTCGTTGCTGATAATCTGCCCCTTTTCAGGATTTATCAGCACCAAATCAGCGTAATAACCTTCTCTGATGAAACCCCTTCTGTCTATTTTGTATAAAGTGGCAAGATTGTGTGATAATAATTCTACTACTTTCTCTCTTGTCATGATTCCTTTATTGGCTAGCTCTAAAGCTCCTAGTAAGAGATGTTGTACGGAAGTGCCACCTGATGGTGCACTGAAATATGATTTTTGTTTTTCTTCAAAACTGTGTGGAGCATGGTCAGTTGCAAGTATATCTATATGATTATCAATGCATGCCTGAATCAATGCCTTTCTGTCATCTTCTGTCTTGATGGCAGGATTACATTTTAGGAAGTTTTTCTTTATTTCGTAATCTCTATCATCGAATAAAAGGTAATGTAAACATGTTTCTGCTGTTATCTTCTTGTCTTTCAAAGGTATATCATTCCTGAAAAGACTAACCTCCTTCGCTGTAGAAAGGTGTAAGACATGAAGCTGTGTTCCGAATTTGTCTGCTAGCTCTACGGCATATGATGATGTTTTGTAGCATGCTTCTGCACTGCGTATTAAAGGATGTATGTTGGAACTTGCCTCATCACCATATTTTTCTTTATAAAATTCCATGTTTCTTCGTATGATAGCTTCATCTTCACAATGTGTCGCTAACAGACATGGTGCTTCACTGAAAAGCCGTATTAATGTATCTTCGTTATTGACCAACATATTACCGGTGCTGGAGCCCAAAAAAGCTTTAATCCCGCATACATTCTTAGGGTTGGTTTTAACTACTTCGTCTATATTGTCGTTGGAAACACCCATATAAAACGAATAGTTTGCCATTGATTTCTCCGCTGCAATATCGTATTTGTCTTGCAGAAGTTCTTGTGTTAATGTGTTGGGGACAGTGTTAGGCATGTCCATAAATGATGTCACACCTCCTGCTACGGCAGCACGACTTTCTGTTGCGATATCGCCTTTATATGTCAAACCTGGATCACGGAAATGTACCTGATCATCTATGGCACCTGGCAGTAGGTACATACCTCTGGCATCAATGATACTATGATTTCTCCAGCGTGAAAAATCATCCGAATCTTCTCCATGTATGATCTTTTCTATCTTGTCACCTGAAATGACAACACTTGCCAAGTAGGTTGCCCCTTCATTGACAAGTGCCGCGTTCTTTATTATATAATTCATCCTAAAATCTATTTAATATGTTTAAGCCTTTTTAGGTTTTATTCTTCCTGTTATGCCTCTCCATCTAAGGTTTATAACACCAAATATTGCCTCCTTAAAAATGCCTTTCGACATTTTTGATGTGCCTTCGGCTCTGTCTGTGAATATAATGGGGACTTCCACTACCTTGAAACCAAGTTTCCAAGCAGTATATTTCATTTCAATCTGGAATGCATATCCTACAAATTTAACTCTGTCTAAATCAAGGGTTTCTAGTACTTTTCTGGTGTAACAAACAAAACCAGCGGTTGTGTCTCTGACTTTGATACGTGTTACAAAACGGACGTATGCCGATGCGTAATACGACATCAAAACACGACCCATAGGCCAGTTTACAACATTAACACCTGTAATATAACGAGAGCCAACTGATAAATCAGCACCATTTGCACATGCATCATGAAGCCTGATTAAATCATCAGGATTGTGTGAAAAGTCGGCATCCATCTCGAAAATATAATTGTAATGACGTGCAAGAGCCCATTTGAAACCATGAATATAAGCTGTGCCTAGACCTAACTTGCCCTTGCGCTCTTCAATGAATAACCTGTCAGGAAACTCCTGCATTAACCTTTTAACAATATCAGCGGTGCCATCAGGACTATTGTCCTCAATGATGAGAATATCGAATGTCATGGGCATTCCAAACACATATCTGATAATCTTCTCAATGTTTTCCTTCTCGTTGTACGTCGGTATTATAACTAAATTCTCAGACATAACATTATTTTTTAATGATTGTTAAAACTATTTACATTAACATTGACTTTTAACAAATCATTTATTAACTGACTACAAAGATAATAAAAAATCAAATAAAATACATAAATGTCGAAAAAGTTTATCGCAAGAATGACAGTGTTATCATAATGTGAAATTTATGGCAACCACTTTATGTTTTCGTAATTTTTGAATAATAAAAATTTTATTCTTGATAATATACTCTCTTGACTCTCTGAGAGATACTTGTCAGAATCTCGTAAGGTATTGTGTCGCATTTCATCGCAATATCTTCAATAGGATGTGATTCGTCGAATAATACAGCAGTGTCTTCTTCTTTACATTCAATATCTGTCAGGTCTATCATACACATGTCCATACAAATATTGCCGATTATTGGCGCAGCTTTTCCATTGACATAGAAACAACCTACACCATTGCCAAGCTGTCTCTTTAAACCATCGGCATAACCTATCGGAATTACACCAATACGTGATTTTCTGCTTAAAACAGCTTTCCTGCTATATCCAACAGTCTCCCCAATTTCATATTCCTTTATCTGCACTATGGTGCTTTTTAATGAAATGACTGTACTTACCTTGTCTTCTTTACATGCTGATATACCATACAAACCAATACCTAGTCTTACCATATCATATTGATATTCAGTAAATCTACTTATTCCAGCACTATTTAATATGTGACGAAGTATCTTATATGGAAAAGCAGATATAATTCTGTTACTCATATCTTCAAAACATTCTATCTGCCTTATGGTATAATCGTCAAATTCAGAACTGTCGCTGCCGGCAAGATGTGAAAAGATACTTCTAATTCTTATGGAATCATTATCTTTGATTCTCTCTATTAGTGGCTCAATATCATCAGATAAGAATCCCAGACGATGCATTCCGCTGTCCAACTTTAGGTGTATTCCAATTGGTGAAGATGGTGTTTTCTCGATCTTATCAATGGCATCTTCCAGTAGTGACAGACTTCTAAAACTATATATTACAGGTTCTAGATTGTTTTTGATGATACTTTCAAATGTATTTAGCTCCGGTGCCATTACCATAATTGGTAAATTAATACCTTTCTTTCTTAATTCAATACCTTCATCTGCGTATGCGACAGTCAGATAATCAGCGTGATGAAATTCTAAGGCATTGGAAATCTCAAAGTTGCCGCTTCCGTACGCAAAAGCCTTCACCATCACCATCATCTTCGTTTCTTTCTTTAATTTGGAACGATAATAATTATAATTCTTTATAAGATTGTTAAGGTTGATCTCTAGAATGGTCTCATGAGCTTTCTCTTGTAAAACCTTGCTTATCTTTTCAAAGCCAAAAGTCCTTGCTCCTTTAATAAGTATGAGTTGGTTATGAAAAGACTCTATGGGATATCTTGAAATAAATTCTTCAGTGTTTTTGAAGAAAGCCTTGTCAATATCAAACTTATCTTTCTGTCTAGAAATGGCTTCTCCTATTCCTATAATGAAATTTATACCCTTATTCTTTAATAAGTTAGCAATCTTTTGATATAATTCGTCCTCCTTGAACTCACTCTGTAATATGTCTGACAGAATAACGACCTTATCTTTATTGTGATCTTGTTGGTTCATGAAGTTTAATGCTATCGTGAGTGCATTAAAATCAGAGTTGTAGCTGTCATCAATAATGACACAGTTGTTGATACCCGATTTTAACTCCATACGCATCTCTAAAGGACTTAAAGTCTTCATCTTATTGATGATGACACTGATGTCGATGCCTAATTTTAGAGCTGTTAACATGCAATGTATGGCGTTTTCTATAGAAGCATCATCCTTGAATGGGATTATGATTTCAATATCTTCTGAATTGTATATTGTTTTGATACAAGTTTCTTTTTCATTCTTGGTGATATTTTTGATGAAAATATCGGCGGAATTATCAGTTTTACTCCATGTAAAAGTATTTATGTTTAGTTTTTTTACAGCATTATAGATTTCTTTATGATCAATGCAGAAAATTAATGTCTCAACATTGTGAAATAGTTTTAACTTTTCTTCAATCTTATGATTGACATCACTGAAGTTCTTGCCGTGAGCCTGTCCTATGTTTGTAAAAATGCCTATATTGGGTTTTATTATATTTTCCAGTTTCTGCATTTCATCGCTGCGCGAAATTCCGGCCTCTAGTATTGCGATATCATGATTGTCATTTATTTGCCATGCTGATAGTGCAACTCCTATCTGTGAATTGTAACTTTTAGGACTTCTTATTACTGAAAATTCAGGACTTAGAATATGATAAAGCCATTCTTTAACTATTGTTTTACCATTGCTTCCTGTAATGCCGATTATAGGAATATTAAATATGTTCCTATGATAAGATGCAAGTTGCTGTAATGCTTCTAAAGAATTATTGACTTTTATAAAACTTGCGTCTTTACATGAGACGATAAGCTCTTGTAAGGCTTCTTCATCATCGATGACGAAAGCTCTTACACCTTTATTATACAACTCATTAATGTATTTATGACCATCGTTGTGATTGCTCTTTAATGCAAAGAAGATGGAATAATCAGGAGCAACGATTAATCTGCTGTCAAATATTAAATCGTTGATTATTATATTATTATTTGATTTGCCAAAACTAGTTCCTTTGACAATGGAACATATTTTATTTATTGTGTAAGACATTGCATTCGTAATCTTCTCTATTTTTCATAACGTCAATTGCCAGAAATATTGCGTGACGGAATGAGTCGGGATTTGCTATGAATCTGTTGGCGATGTCATATCCTGTACCATGATCTGGAGCTGTACGAATGATAGGCAGACCTGCTGTAAAATTAGCGCCACCATCTACGGCTAAAACCTTAAAAGGTGTCATTGCCTGATCGTGATACATGCACAAAACACCGTCGAATTTTAACCATGAGGCGGAACCAAAGAAACCATCTGCGGAGAAAGGTCCAAAAACCAGCATATCTTTTTCTCTGGCTTCAACTACAACAGGATTGATTATATCGATCTCTTCTTTGCCATACAAACCTCCATCTCCATCATGAGGATTTAAACCAATAACTGCAATACGTGGATACGCAATGCCAAAATCTTTTTGTAAGGTTTTGTGAAACACATTTAACTTATTGGATATAAGTTCTTTAGTAATAGTGCCAGGAATATCCTTTATTGCTATGTGATTTGTCACGCTACCAACACGTAGATTGTTCCATACCATTAAAGTAAGAGGTTCATAATCTTTACAGAATGAATTGATGTATTCTTTCTGACTTGTAAAATGGAATTTTTCAGATTGAATATTCTTCTTGTTGATGGGAGCTGTCACCAAAGCATCAATGTTCTTCTTATACAAATCATCAACGGCAATTCGTAAAGCGTCAAATGAGGCTCTACCCGCTAATTCGGTAGAAATACCCGGCTCAATTTTCAACTCTTCATCTGTATGATTGATGATATTAATCCTCCCGGCTTGGGCTTGACGAGCATCCCTTATCAATGTGTAAGATAACTCCTCCATCTTGAAATTCTTCTTGTAATATGAGAAAACCTTAGACTGACCATATACAATAGGAATGAAGAAATCTAGTATCCTGCTGTCACTCAATGTCTTTAAAATGATCTCATATCCTATGCCATTAATGTCACCATGGGTGATGCCAATAATAGGTAATCTCTTAGAGTTGGTGTGTTCTAGCATGTTGAAAAAGGTATTGATGGATTAGTTCCCAAAAATAGTATATTTTCTGTAAAAAAGCAAATTAATATTCCTTTTTTTTTTTATAAAAATATATTAATTTTCTATACCATTGTAAATCAACATGTTGATATTTTTATTATCGAAAATCTCATTTGAAATATTCAAAATGTCTTCAGATTTGACTTCTCTTATCTTCCTTATTGTTTCTGATAAAGGTTCAACGCCTTCCATAGTGAAAGCTGCTCTTGCCATAGATAAAAGCTCTCCTAAACCAAGTTCGCTGCTGAGTGCCAATTGCCCGATAAGCTGATTCTTTGCATTAGATAATTGAATGGTCCCAAGCTTATTCTTCTTTAATTTCTCTAGTTCCTTGAGGACAAGATCTATTGTTTTGTTCAGAGAATGAGGATCCACTCCCATATAAATTGAGAAATTACCGGTATCGGAATAGGCATTGTACTGTGACTCTATAGTGTATGCAAATCCGTATTTCTCTCTAATGTTAAGATTTAATCTGGAATTCATGCCAGGCCCGCCCAAAATGTTGTTTAATAATACCATTTGCATCTTTTTAGGACTGTCGATATGATACGACAAACCGCCTATGATGCAATGTGACAAATGATTGTTACGATCTTGAACTTCGGTAAAAGCAGGAAGCCCTGTAAAATTTTTCCTGTTTAGGCTTAGCTCACGTAATTTGTATTCTGCAAAATAACTGCTTATCTTCTGTTTGAACTTCTCAAAAGGTATGTCTCCTACAGTAGCTATTACCATGCGTTCTGTAGAATAGTTGTTTTTAAGGAAACTGCATATGTCTTTTCGGGTGTAATTGCTGACTAATGAACTGGTTCCTAGTATATTGCGACCCATTTCATGTCCTTTGTAAAGATTATTCTCAAACTCATCGAAAATCTCTTCTGCCGGACTGTCTTTATAGGTGTTGATCTCGTCTAGAATCACCTCTTTCTCTTTTTCGACTTCAGCTTCAGGAAAACTGCTGTTAAAAGCAATATCAGAGAATAAATCTATCGCTTTATTATAATACTCTCTTAAAAATGAAGCATGAATACAAGTCTCCTCTTTAGTGGTGTACGCATTGAGATCACCACCGACATTTTCCAGACAACTTAGCACATGATAAGCTTTACGTTTTTTTGTACCTTTGAATATCATGTGCTCGATGAAATGGGCTAAACCATTTTCGTTTTCCATTTCATCGCGCATACCAGTATTTACCATCAGTGCTAAATGAGCAATAGCACCAGGCCTGTGCTTATGTATTATTCTTATTCCGTTATCTAGGGTGTACTGACTGATGAGACCTTCTATTGGCATCTTACGAATTATTTCATCCAAATGTCAAACAAATCGTTATTTTTGCCAGAAGATTTCTTTGCATTTATACCTGATTTCGAGAGCCAGTTTTCTTCTTCTGCAATTCCGTCATAATCTTTCAAAACCCTGAATGAGTTTTTTGCATACATGCTAGGATTGTTACTTGTCTCTAACAAAATTACGGCTGCATGAAAATCTTCAAGTCCTTCAGCTGTCTTTTTACCACTGAAGATGAATGATTGTTGAGCGTAATAACCGCCAGGATAACCGTCAACGACATAATAACAGGTGAAATAATCATTCTCACCGGTAATCTTTACTCCGTATTGTATTTCTTCTATGTATTTATTGTTGATGGAGTCGAATTGTTTTCCGTAGAAATTCATTTGATTGTTGTTGTATAAAAATCCAACATAGCGGTCTGAATAAAACTGCAAAGAATCTGGATTTTCTGCGTATGACTCATAGATAAGTGCGTGTGGTGAAGAAACATACTCACCTTTCATGTCAGGGGGAGTAACGCCTGAATATATTGGAAAATATTGATTTACAGTATTATATATCTCTTCAGGAAGAACATAGTCCGGAAGAACATGCACCAGATTATTTTCGTCAACTTTGCCTAAATTACCTTTAAATTCACCTACAACATTGTTGCTGTATTGGTCAATACAGTCGAATTCGATTTGGTATCCATCAGCGGATCTGTTGATTATCAGACTGCCAGATGTGATATTCCCGAGGTTGGTATAGCTTCCGTTTGAGTTATAACCTACTACCCATGATCCTGAGAAATCGCTATGTGTTGTGCTGGCAAGGCTTTCGGCTTGTTCTGAAACGAAATTAAAACTGATGAAATCTTGTGTGTTCTCACAATACAGACGCAAATCAATATTGAATCCGTCATCAACAGCACCTTTGTTAATTATTGTTCCTGATTTTAACTCATATACTGTCTCACCAACTTTGTAATAATTATCAGGTAATTTATTTCTTCCACAAGAAATAATGACAACGAGAATCAATAATACACTAATTTTGCTTAAGTTTGATTTGATAAAATTCATAACACTATTTTTTTTGCAAAGATAAATATTTTTTGTTAAAAACGTTTTGTAGTCAATATTATTATAAAAAATAATATGGAAAACAAAAAAACGTTACTATATTTGCAGTTCTAAACGATTTTGAAAATGAAAATAAGATCTTATATTTTAATGATTCTTGTTGTCTTTCCGTTTCTTCTTGAGGCTCAGAAAGATATATCTAAATCATGTGTTAATACAGTGATGTTTCAGGCTACGTATGCATATCAATTTCCAGGTGCTGATACTAAAATACTTTATGGAGATTGCTCTAATATTGGTGCAGGTTTTTACTATAAAACGACTAAGAACTGGTTGTTGAGCGCAAATGCCAATTTTATTTTTGGAGACAAATTAAATGCTTCTCGTGATGATATTCTTGGCATCATATTAGATCATAATGGGGAATTCATCACCGGAGATGGTATATATGCCAGTTATGCTATGTTTCAAAGAGGGTATCATCTTCAGGCTAAAGTAGGAAAAGTGATTAGTGTTTTGGCTCCAAATCCTAATTGTGGTTTCTTTGTCAGCGGTGGTTTGGGTTATCTTCTCAACAGGGTCAGGACAGAGTTCTCTTCATACGCTTCACCACCGCCAAATCTTGATGAGGACTATCGTTATGGTTATGATAGAATGCGCGGAGGATTTGCATATTCTGCAGAAGTGGGTTATTTATATATGAGTAACTCTCGCGTGCTCAATTTCTCATTGTCATTTGAGTTTACTCAGGCTCATACAAAACCTATGCGTCAATGGGATTTTAATTTGATGGCTCAGGATGTTAATACATATCTAGACAGGTATTATGGAATACGTTTTGCAATATATATTCCAACGTATAAGAGAATGCCTAAAGAATATTACTACCATTAATTATTATGCGTCTTCTATATTCCTTAGCTATCCGTTGTTTAAGCGGAATTTATGGTCTTGCAGCCTTGTTTGGACATGAAAAAGCCAGACTTTGGTGGAATGGGAGAAATAATCAGTGGGAAAAATTGAAATCTCCCGATACAAATGAAGAGTGGATATGGATGCATGTATCTTCTCTCGGTGAGTTTGAACAAGGTCTTCCTGTTATAGAAAGCCTGAAGAAAAATTTTCCTCAGCATAAACTTCTTCTTACTTTTTTCTCCCCATCAGGATATGAGATGAAAAAAGATTTTGAACTCGCCGATAAGGTCGCTTATTTGCCTTCAGATACAATGGTGAATGCAAAAAAACTTGTCACTAACTTCAAGATAAAGGCGGCATTCTTTGTATTATATGATTTTTGGTTTAATTATATGAAGGTGCTGAAAGACAATGACATCCCCTTGTTTTATGTTTCGGTGAACTTTCAAAAAAATCACTATTTCTTTAAATTTTATGCTTCATGGTTTAGAAAACAGTTGAAGAACGTTAAGCATTTTTTCGTTCAGAATGAAGATACTAAAAAATTACTTAATTCTATTGATGTTCACGATGTTACAATAACGGGAAACACTCGTTTTGATAGAGTTTTTGAAATAGCTAGACAATCGCAATCGTTTCCTGAGATAGAGAAATTTATTTCGGGAAGAAAGTGTATTATCGCAGGCAGTACATGGCCCTCTGATGAGAAGTTTGTCATACCTTTCCTGAAAAAAATACCAGAAGATTATTGTTTTATCATTGCGCCTCATGACATCTCTGAGTCTCATGTCAATCAGATTATTAGTCAATTGGATGATTATCAGTTATATACTGACCTAGATGTTGAAAGACGTTGTAAGGTATTGGTTATAAATACAATAGGTATTTTAAAGAAGATTTATAAGTACGCACGTTTTGTATATATTGGGGGAGGATTTTATACGGGTATTCACAATACTCAGGAGGCTTTGGTATTTGATTGTCCTGTCGTTATTGGTCCTAAATACAATAAATTTATGGAGGCTGTTGATCTGGTTAATGCCGGAGGTATGTTTAGCATAAATGATAATAATGATTATGAAGAGATTTTTAATAAATTGATTTATGATGAATCATTTTATAAAAAAGCTTCTTCCATTTGCCATGATTATGTTCAGATTAGCGTTGGTGCTACTGAAAAGACCATGGATGTGTTACGTCAGCTTATGTAATTTATTTGTTGAAGATTTCTTTGATGACTTTCAATGCATCGGCGACATTTCTGATGTTTTCTATTGTTATCACATTCTTGGAATTGATTTCTTTTACTTTGCATATACGAGGATGATCAGAGGCATATCTGATTATCTTGATGAATATGTCTGTTTGATAGTATTCTGATTCTTGATTAGATACGAGATGTCCTGTGAATATTTGGTTTTTTAGAATGATTTTCTCAAATCCCAGGTCTCTAGCCAGCCATCTTAGTCTGACGGTATTGATGAGGTCTTCTGTTTGAGCCGGTATTGTGCCGAAGCGGTCGGTGATGTTGTTGGTGAATCGTGTCAGACCTTCTTCTGTTTGAATATGATCTAGTTCAGTGTAGAGGCTGATACGTTCTGCTGATGAGTCAACATAATCGTTAGGAAGTAGTATTTCTAAATCGGATTCGAAAACACAGTCGCTGACGAATTTTTTTTCTTTGAGTTCGTTCTCGAAGATGTCTTTGAATTCTGTTTCTTTAAGTTCTGTTATTGCTTCGTCAAGTATTTTATGATATGTCTCAAAGCCTATGTCGTTGATGAATCCGCTTTGTTCAGCACCGAGTAGATTTCCTGCACCTCGTATGTCAAGATCGCGTAAGGCGATATTAAAACCGCTTCCTAAGTCGGAGAAGTCTTCCAGGGCTCTAAGTCTTTTCTGAGCCTCATCGGTCAGAGTAGATAGGGGAGGGGATAGCAGATAGCAGAATGCCTTTTTATTTGAACGACCTACACGTCCTCTCAACTGATGTAAGTCGCTGAGACCAAAGTTCTGCGCCTCATTAATTATTATTGTGTTTGCATTAGGAATGTCTAATCCCGATTCTATGATAGTAGTTGATAGTAGGACATCATATTTCTCATCTATGAAATCTAACATGATCTGTTCAAGTTTAGCACCTTCCATCTGACCATGAGCCACGGCGACTTTCACTCCAGGCACACAGCTTGTTATCATATCGCAAACATCTTGTATATTTTGAATTCTGTTATGCACAAAGAACACCTGACCATCTCTCGACAGTTCATATTGTATAGCATCGCGAATGATGTCGGGACTGAAAGAATGTAATTCAGTTTCAACAGGATATCTATTGGCAGGTGGGGTTTTTATGATACTCATATCACGTGCTCCCATCATGGAGAACTGTAGGGTTCTTGGAATAGGCGTCGCTGTTAGTGTGAGAGTGTCAACATTTGTTTGTAGTTGTTTGAGTTTCTCTTTTGCTGAGACGCCGAATTTTTGTTCCTCATCAATGATGAGTAAACCCAAATCTTTGAAAACTACATTCTTACCTATGATACTATGAGTTCCTATGATAATATCAATATGTCCGTTTTTTAGCTCTTCAAGAGTTTTCTTCTGCTCTTTTGCAGTCTTGAAACGATTGATATAGTCAATATTGACGGGGAAACCTCTTAAGCGTTTGCAGAATGTTTGATAATGTTGAAGTGCTAGTACTGTTGTAGGCACTAAAACGGCGACTTGTTTTGAGTCGCAGACGGCTTTGAAAGCAGCTCGTATCGCGATTTCAGTCTTGCCAAAGCCGACATCACCGCATATAAGTCTGTCCATAGGAGTCTCAGATTCCATATCGCGCTTTACATCAACAGTGGCTTTTAGCTGATCTACAGTGTCTTCATACATGAAAGAGGCTTCTAGTTCTGTTTGAAGATATGTATCAGGCATATATTGGAATCCTTTGCTGTTTTTACGTTCAGCATATAATTTGATAAGTTCGCGTGCAATGTCTTTAACTTTAGACTTGGTTTTTGCTTTCAGTTTGTTCCAAGCACTTGAGCCAAGTTTGCTTAATGTTGGCTGGCTGCCATCCTTACTTGAATATTTGGATATTCGGTGAAGAGAGTGGATGCTTACATACAGAAGGTCGCCATTCTGGTAAATAAGACGCATCGCCTCTTGCTGCCTGCCGTTGTTGTCGATGGTTTCTAAACCATCGAAGCGTCCAATTCCATAGTTGATGTGGGTGACGTAATCTCCTGGTTTTAAATCATATAACTCCTTTATTGTGATTGCTTGGCTAGAAGCGAAACCTTCACGCAGTCGAAAACGATGATAACGTTCAAATATCTGATGATCGGTGTAGCAGCAGATCTTTAGATCTTTATCAATGAAACCAGCTTGAATAGAATGATGAACTGGTGTGAAGTTACAATGATCTTCGTTAAGGTCTTGGATGTCGTTTAAAATACTCTGGATTCTCTCTAATTGTTTTTTGCTTTCAGAGAAGCAGAATATATTATAACCGTTTGATTTATAATCGTTTATGTCTTTAAGTAAAAGGTTGAAGTTCTTGTTGAAAGCAGGTTGAGCGGAGATGTTAAAATCTACTGACAATCTTTCCTTTGCATTAGAGAAATTGCCAAAACATATAGTTTTATAACTGATGAGCTGTGTCATTATCTCCTCTCCTTTGGAGAAAAGTATATCTGGTTGTTCGCATTTATCATCTTTTTCTTCGAAAGCGATGACGGCTTTCTCGTATTCGTTTTCTATTTTGTTTTGAAGTTCACTTTCTTCCTCAATCCATATAAGTGTATGATTTTTAATGTATTGAAGTATTGACTCTCTCTCGTATTCACTATTTCTGTCTTGAAGATTAGGAATTAAAATAATATCTTTATGTTTTTCTATAGAAAGCTGATCGATAGGATTGAAGCTGCGTATAGAGTCAATTTCATCACCAAAAAACTCGATGCGATAAGGGTAGTCGTTAGAGAATGAGAATACATCAACGATTCCGCCGCGAATTGCAAATTGTCCGGGTTCTACTACAAAATCGACATGCTCGAAGTTAAAGTTTACCAAAATATCAGTGAGCTTGTCTAATGAAATGTTTTTGCCGACGCACAATTTCAAAGTATTAGAATGCATTATCTTACGAGTGATAACTTTCTCGCTGAGAGCTTCTGGGTAAGTGACGATAATGGTTTTACGTTCACTAGAAGAGACTCGCTGTAGTACTTCTGTCCTGGACAAGATATAAGTGTTGTCGGTTTTTTCTGGTTCGTAAGGTCTTTTGTATGACGTAGGGAAAAATAAAACACGTTTTTTGCTGTAATCAAGGTCTTTTTCTTCAAAAATATTTTCTAAGTCATTATAAAAATATGCAGCATGTTCTTTATCATTGCAGATTATAAAATGATGATTACCAATAGTTTCGCTGCATGCTGCCACGATATATGCCTTAGAGGAACCTATCAGACCTAAACATGAGATATGATTGTTCTTATCAAGTAATTCTTTGATTTTCTTGATATTATGGCAATTCTGATATTTTTTTTCTATATGTTCCCTCACTTTTTTCTAAATAAGTGTGCGAAATTACTCATTTTTTTATATTTGCAAATTAAAAAAAAAGATCAAAAATGAAAAAAGTAATAATTTTCGACCTTGACGGTACTTTGCTTTATACCTTGGAAGATTTAATGAATAGTGTGAATTATGCTTTGAACAAATATGCTTATCCGACGAGGACCATGGAAGAAATTTCATCGTTTGTAGGCAATGGGGTTAAACATCTTTTGAAACAGGCTCTTCCTCAAGGTGTTGAGGATAATGAATTTGAACAATGCTTTGATTGTTTTAAGGAGCATTACTCTGAACATTGTTGCGAGTTGACACATCCGTATGAAGGTGTTCTTGAAACTTTGAAGATATTGAAAGACAAGGGGCTGAAGATTGGTATTGTTTCAAATAAATTTCAATCAGCTGCAGAAGAAGTATGCGAATTTTATTTTAATGGTCTTTATGATATTGTGATGGGTGAGAGTGAGGAATGTCGTCGTAAGCCATCACCGGATGGAATCAATAAGATTTGTGAAAGATATGGTGTGGAGAAAGATGATGTTATCTTTTTTGGAGATTCTGAAGTTGATATAAAAACGGCGGAGAATGCATCTGTTTATTGTGTCTCGGTATTATGGGGCTTCCGCGATAGAGAATTCTTGACAGAAAATGGAGCGTCATTGTTTGTAAATAATCCTCTGGATATAGTGGATATGGTTGATTAACAGGTCTTTGTGTTTGTTTGTTGTTTGTTGTTCAAAACACTTTTTATTTTTGATGTCATTATGAATGACTTAAAAAAATGCCTATATTTGCAACTTGATTAAATTAAATATTATGGAGACGTTTCTTCCTATTGTGATTATTTTTATCTTTGTTTTAGCTGTTTTAGGTATTGTCGCTGGTGTTAGTAATGATGCCACGAATTTTATGTCGGCTGCTGTAGGTACTAAGTCGGCTTCATATAAAACGGTAACAATAATAGCTGCATTCGGTATTCTTTTGGGGTCGCTGATGAGTAATGGAATGATGGAGATAGCAAGGAATGGTGTGTTTACGCCTCAGTATTTCTATGCTAATGAGATTATTTACATTTATTTAGCAGTGATGATAGCAAATCTGATACTATTGGATATCTTTAATACTTTAGGGTTGCCCACATCCACATCGGTATCCTTGGTTTTTGAGTTGTTGGGTGCTACTGTAGCTTTAGCGATGATAAAAATACATAATGGAGGTATTGATGTGGGTCTTTCTGAACTCATTAATGCGGATAAAGCTCTTACGATGGTGGTGGGTATTTTCTTGTCGGTGGCAATAGCATTCATATTTGGTATCATAGTTCAGTATATTACGCGTCTCATTTTTTCTTTTAATTATGAGAAGAATCTTAAATGGAAGATAGGAATTTTCAGCGGATTGGCAACGACAGCGTTGGTGTATTTCATGCTTATCAAAGGTATGAAAGGAGCTGCATTTATCACAGCTGATATGCGTGCATGGATTGACACACACACTATGCAATTACTTTTAATTTGCTTTGCTTTCTTTAGTGTGCTGATGCAGATACTGTTTTTCCTGAAAGTCAATGTTTTGAAATTGGTAGTTCTCATAGGAACATTTGCTCTTGCCATGGCATTTGCCGGTAACGATTTGGTTAACTTCATCGGTGTTCCTCTTGCTGGTCTTGATACATATCTGGAGGTCAGAAATACCGGAGTGCCAATGGATGCTTTGTCAATGGGGTCTCTTAATACGATGTCGGCAGCAAATACCATATATCTTATCATAGCAGGTGTTGTTATGGCTGTTACATTAGTAACATCTAAGAAAGCGAGGATCGTTTTGCAGACATCACTTGATCTTTCTAAACAAAATGGTGGTAATGAGTCGTTTGGGTCATCTGCCATAGCTCGTAGTCTTGTGAGATTTACCAATAATATGGTAACAGCAATAGATAATATTTTGCCAGTGAAAATGAAGTCATGGATCTCAAAGCGTTTTGATAACAGAGAAATGATTTTGGAAGAAAATGCGGCTTTTGATCTTATCAGAGGTTTGGTAAGTATAGTTCTTGCATCAATGCTTATTGCTCTTGGTACATCATTAAAATTGCCATTGTCAACAACATACGTGACATTCATGGTTACAATGGGTGCATCTTTGTCAGACCGAGCATGGTCAAGAGAAAGTGCGGTATATCGTGTTACTGGGATGTTCTCTGTTATCGGAGGTTGGTTCATCACGGCGATAGTTGCATTTATTATTTGCTTCATTATTGCGATATTGTTTTACTATGGTGGAGTTGTCGCAATGCTTCTTATGATAGCTTTGGCTGTTTATATCATAATCAAGAACAGAGCCAAATCACATAAGAACGAGGATTTGGATGAACTTTTTGATGTGGCGATGAATACAAATGACAAGAAACTTATCTATGATTCGTTCATTCAACATAATAAACAGAGTATCAATAAATTATCCCAAATTACAAAAGAAATATACGCTAATATCATAAATGCTTTTATTAAAGAAGATATCAAGACTCTAAGAAAAGCCTCTAACGATTGTAGAGAAGCAAAGCAGGTTATGAAACAGCTTAAGAGGAAAGAGATTATGATGATGCGTCGTTTGGATGATAATTTTATCAATAAAAACACATGGTTCCACCTTTCTTATAACAGCATTGAGCAAAATCTGTATTCATTAAGAAGAATATGTGATCCATGCAAAGAATATGTTGACAATAGTTTTACGCCACTTGATAAGAAATATCTTCCTGAAGTGGAGCGTCTTAAAGAGAATGTCTTCTGGGCTATAGATGTTGTCAACAATATGATAGGTTCTGATGCCTACTCTGAAGCTGATATTATCACGGAAGAGATCAAACAGAGAGAGGATTTTGTCACAGATATGAGCCACGAGCAGATGAATAGAATCCAGAATGACAAAGAGAATATTGATCTTGCCTTATTATACCTTAATATAATACAGGAATCATCGGAGATTATCACAGAGATGCGACATATCGTGAGAAGTGAAATGAAATTAAATGAATAGTTTTTATGAGAAGAGTTAGTATTTTGTTCATAGTTGTTGTTTATGCATTAATGATGCATTCTTCGGCTGCTTTTTCACAAGAGAATAAATTTGGGGTTAATACCATGAGATTGGAGGCTCGTGCTGATTTTGATTATTTCAATACAGAAGGTAATCTTACATTGCCGGGATCGACATCAGGTTTTGATGGAAAATATCTCAACTTTGAGCTTAAAGGAGAATTCCTGGAGAAGTTTTCTTATCGTTATCGTCAAAGATTAAATATAGCTAATTCATTAGGTTCCAAAACATTCTATCAAGGAACAGATTGGTTGGCTCTTACATACAATGCCACCAAGAATTTCTCTATTACAACAGGAAAATTATGTATAGGAATTGGTGGCTGGGAATATGATCTTCCACCTATCGACGTTTATTATGCCTCATTGTTTTGGGAGAATATTAACTGTTATGATATTGGTGCTCAGTTAAATTTCATGACAAATGATCAAAATCATACAATTAGTTTTCAGATTACAAATTCACCTTTTGCTATGGGAGCTTTTGAAGGAATGTATGCCTATAATTTGATGTGGTTTGGTAAAATGGGTATTTTTAGGACATCATATTCAATTAATATGATAGAACAAAGGAAAGGTCAGTATATCAATTATATAGCTTTAGGCAATGGTTTTGATTTCGGAAGATTTAATTGTTATTTTGATTTTATGAACAGAGGATTTTTTGGAGAGGATGACTTTCTCTTAGGTGATTTTACCCTTATTGGAGAGGTGAAATATACTTTTACTGATAAGTTAAAAGCCTTTGTAAAGGGCGGTTATGATGTTAATGAAAACGTGCCGGTTTCTGTTGAGCACATGCTTGTTCCTGAAAAGTTCGATTATACGGTCATGCCTGGAAAAGCCTATACTTTCTGTGGATTAGGTATTGAGGCTTTCCCATATAAGGGTAATCAGGATATTCGTCTTCATGCATTTGCAATGCTAAGTTCCATGTCGGAAGATTCGATAGAAGTTATTGATAATGTTCCTGCAATCGTCAATAATGCGGAATTACGATTTCAATTTAATGTAGGTCTTACATGGAGAGTTAATTTTGTCAAATAATTAAAACAAAAAAGATATGAAAGGTTTACAATTTTTAACAAAGCGCCGTATTGAAGCAGCGGTCTTTTTAATTGTTTTTATAGGTTTTTTCGGATTTGTTGGGATGAAGATGGGTTTTCCCAATATGCTCAACACTCTGATGCAGACATCATATTCGCTTTTGTTGGAGACGGTGTTTTACATAATGGCGATTACGGTTTTATCGGGAGCATTGGGTAATCTTCTTGTAGAATTTGGTGTTGTCCGTTTGGTTGAGGTACTCCTTCGTCCTCTTATGAAACCTCTCTACAATCTTCCGGGTGTTGCTGCTCTTGGAGGTATCATGACATTCTTATCAGATAATCCAGCTATTATCAGTCTGTCTAAAGACACCAACTTTGCTCGTTATTTCAAAAAATATCAGTTAATATCCTTGACCAACTTTGGTACTGCATTCGGAATGGGACTTGTCGTTATCATATTCATGATGGGTAAAGGTTATCTTAATGCGGCATTAGTGGGTCTTATGGGTGCTGTTATAGGTAGTATTATCTCAACACGTTTGATGCAACGTTATATTCTTAAATCACGTCCAGATCTCGATGTGGAGATTAGTCCGGAAGAAGGTGATGAGCAAAAGATTTCATTTAAGACAGAAGGAAATGTATTCTTACGTCTGTTAAACTCGGTTTTAGATGGTGGAAAATCAGGTGTTGAGATAGGTCTTGCTATCATTCCTGGCGTTTTGATTATTTCCACATTGGTTATGATGCTCACATTTGGAATGCCGGAGGGTGGTTATACAGGAGGTGCATACGAAGGTATAGCTCTTCTTCCATATTTGGCAGGAAAGATAGATTTTGTATTTGAATGGCTGTTTGGTTTTACAAATCCAGAGTTAGTGGCTTTCCCTATTACTGCACTTGGTGCTGTAGGTGCTGCTCTCGGTCTTATTCCACGTTTTGTTGAAGAAAATATCATCAATGGTAATGCTATAGCAGTCTTTACAGCAATGGGAATGTGTTGGAGTGGTTATCTTAGTACACATACAGCTATGCTCGATTCTCTTGGATATAGAAGCCTCACATCAAAAGCTATTATCGCTCATACAATAGGAGGTCTGTTTGCTGGTATTTCAGCACACTGGCTATATGTTTTATTAGCATGGATATTCTAAAATTATAGTAATATGCAAACTGTCACATTAGGAAAGACTGGCATCACTGTTAATAAGAACGGTTTCGGTGCATTGCCGATACAGCGGATTTCTAAAGATGATGCGGCTTATTTGTTGCGTAAAGCTTTTGATAATGGCATAAAGTATTTTGATACCGCTCGTTTCTATACTGATAGCGAGGAGAAAATGGGTTATGCACTCAGCGATTTACGTGATAGAGTTATTATTGCAACAAAAACAGCTGCCACTAATGCCACTGCTTTTTGGAAAGATCTCGAGACAAGTCTTTCTTTGTTAAAGACAGATTTTGTTGATCTATATCAGTTCCATAATCTTGCTTTTTGTCCAAAACCCGATGATGGCAGCGGATTATATGAGGCAATGCTGGAGGCAAAGCAGCAAGGTAAGATACGTCATATTGGATTTACCAATCATCGACATAATGTCGCTAAAGAAGCAATAGAATCTGGACTTTATGAAACAATGCAATATCCTTTCTCATATCTGGCGACAGACAGAGATTTGGAATTGGTGAGATTATGTAAAGAAAAGGAAATAGGTTTTGTGTGTATGAAAGCATTATCAGGTGGTCTTATAACAGATTCTGCATGTGCATACGCATATCTTTCTCAGTATGATCATGTTTTGCCAATATGGGGAATACAGAGAGAATCAGAGTTGGATGAATTTATTTCATATCAGGATAATCCACCTGTTTTGACAGAGGAACGTTTGGCTAAGATTGATAAGGATAGAGAAGAATTGGCTGGAGAATTCTGCCGAGGTTGTGGCTATTGTATGCCATGTCCTGTTGGAATACAGATAAATGACTGTGCAAGAATGAGCTTGTTCTTGAGAAGAGCTCCTCACAGCGTATATCTTGCTGATGAATGGAAAGAAAAGATGAAGAGAATAGATTATTGTATTCATTGCAATCAATGTAAGAGTAGATGTCCTTACGGGCTTGATACACCGAATCTTTTAAGAAAGAATTATGAGGATTTTAAAACTTTTATTTAATAATTATACATATTAATAACCAACAAAATAACAAAATAAACAATGAATATTGAAACTTATATTGTTGCCAGAGTTAATTTTCTGATGAACTCTAACGAAGCTAAGATAGTTAGACGTTTGGAAGGAGGTATGAGTAATTATACTTATGTAGTAGAATGTGAAGGAAAGACTTACACGTATCGTGTCCCTGGGAAATATGCAGAGAGATTCGTGGATAGAAATGAAGAATGGGATAATATTCAGAAAATTGAGAAATTAGACCTAAATAACAAAACTGAGTATGTAGAACTAAGAACTGGTGAGAAGCTTGCTGTCTATGTTGAAGGTACGATAATGTCTAATACCGATGTTGTTTCATATGATGAGATGTCAGTAAAGGCATTGAAGAAATTACACGAGAGTGATGTGCAGTTTAACGAGTATAATGCTTTTGAACGTTTGGATAATTATGAGAAATATTGTCGTGATCTAGGTTTTGAACATCCTCAAGAATATATAGATTTACGTAATCGCCTTGATGCCATGAGAAATGTCTATAAGGATATTAAGCATGTTCCGTGTCATTGCGATTATCAGCCAACAAATTTAGTTATCGATGGAGAGAAACTATATATTCTTGATTGGGAATTTGCTGGAATGAACGATCCTTATTATGACATTGCATGCTATGGTAATGCTGGTTTCGACAAGGCACTCAGTCTATTAGAAACATATCTGGGACATAAGCCAACAAATGATGAATTGAAACGATTGCATTTCCATAGGGCTTTTCAATGTTTGCAATGGTATAATGTGGCGATGTTTAAAGAAATGGTTGGACTTAGCAAGGATCTTAACATGGATTTTACAGCTGTGGCTCAGATGTTTTACGGATTCGCTAAGGATTTGATAGAAGCATACGATACATTGTAAACAGATGTTTCTGAATTAAAAGAAATCCTCGATAATTTTTTATCGGGGATTTTTTTGTTTTTTAATAAAAAAGTTTATAATTTAGCGGTGACAATACTGTTAAATCAATCTCATTATTTAACAGACGATGTTTTACTAATAAAAAATTGCGTTATGAACAAAATTGAACAACATCCCATTTTAGATATTCCACAGTCAGAGGAAGTCGTATTTGAATATAACGGACATAAAGTTGTTGGTTATAAAGGATATACAATAGCCACGGCATTACACAGAGCAGGTTTTACTGTTCATAGCCATAGTATAGAAGATCGTGAACGTAGCCTTGAGTGTGGCATTGGAAAATGTGGTGCTTGTGAAATGCTCGTTGACGGCAAGATAAAACGTATTTGTATCACTCCTGTAGAAGGTGTAAAGAAAGTTCAGGAGATACCTCATGATTATCTTCCTGAGTTAGAAGAAATTAATCCTGAACCACAGAAGGTTTATTATACACAAGTAGCTATCGTGGGAGCAGGTCCTGCTGGTTTGGCATGTCGTCAGTATCTAAATGAATTGGGAATAGATAACATAGTTATCGATAATAATGCTATGATTGGTGGTCAGTTTAATATGCAGACTCACCAGTTTTTCTTTTTTGAGAAAGAACAGAAATACGGAGGCAAACGTGGTTTTGAGATAGCTAAAACTCTCGCTGGCGATGATCTGTCGAATATTTTCCTTAACTCGACAGTCTGGGATTTGTTAGAAGGAAAACGTATTGCCGTCAAAAATGTTAAAGATGATTATATCTTTTACGTTGACTCTGAATATCTTGTCGTGGCTACAGGTGCTGTTCCTTTCATGCCTGTATTTGAAAACGATGATCTTCCGGGTGTTTATACAGCGGCTGTTGTTCAAAAAATGATGAACGTAGAACACACTTTGTTAGGAAAGAGAATATTGTCTGTTGGCGCAGGTAATATTGGTTATCTTACCTCATATCAAGCTATGCAGGCTGGAGCAAAAGTGGTCGCTATCATAGAAGGTATGGATCATGAAGGTGGATTTCCAGTGCAAGCCAATAGATTACGTCGTTTAGGCGTGCCTATTTATACCTCTCATATTTTGCTTCGCGCTATACCTAATGACGACCATACTGGAATCAAGGCGGCTGTCGTTGCAGAATGTGAGAACTTCAGACCTATTCCAGGAACTGAAAAAGTAATAGATAATATTGACGTGATTAATATATGTACTGGTCTGATGTCGGATAACCAGATTCTTGAAAAAGGGAAACAGATTTTTGGATTAAAAGTATATGGCGCCGGCGATACAGTACGTGTTGGAGAGGGAACGTGCGCTGTTCTTCGCGGTAAGCAAGTGGCGATGGAGATTGCTATGGAGATGAATAAACGTATTAACTATGAGGAATACCTGGCTCTTTCAAAAGAATATATCGACTCGCAGCAGAAGCCGTTACGTCGTTTGGAGAAACCTAGCAGACCTTCTTTGGAAAGAATGCGTGAGAAGAATTTCGTCATCGCAGACTGTATCTATGGCTTCGCATGTAACCCTTGTACTTTCTCATGCCCTCAGAAGGCAATAGTGAAACCTACGACCAGCAGCGTCCCGATGATAGACTACAATAAATGTATAGGTTGTATGGAGTGTGTCTCGCATTGTCCAGGGCTCGCAATATTCGGTTACGACCTGAAACAAAATCGTCTATTCCTTCCTTTTGAATATGAGGTTAATGATAATTCTGAAGTCTATCTTATTAATGACAAAGGCGAGAAAATCGGTGAAGGCGTAATCGAGAAGATTATGAAGAAATCCAATAAAACTAATGTCGCTCGCGTAAAGGCTCTTGATATTGAAGACGAGGCTCTGACGGAAGTGACAGGTTTTATCGTAAAAGAAAATTATCCGGAACCTCTTGTCATGAAACCTCTCACCGATTATGAAAAAGGTCCGAAGTTCGTTTGTCATTGCGAAGATGTTACAATAGAGAGAATCTTGGAGATCGTCGGAGATAGAAAGACAATTTCTGTCGATGAGTTGAAACATACTACGCGTCTAGGTATGGGAACATGTAGAGGCAAACGTTGTATTCCAAGAGCTCGTCAGTTGTTACGAAATCATGGTATAGAACTTCAAGGCGAATCTACTCCACGCGGACCGTTGTCGAATCAGGTGACATTTAATGAATTGCAGCCTTCAGATACTAATACTCATATTATTATTCCGGCGAATAAGACGAGTAAACGCATTGATTGTGATGTTCTTATTGCAGGCGGAGGCATCACTGGTAGTGCGGCGTTCCGTTATTTCTCAGAGGCGGGTAAGAAAGCATATATTATCAATTATGAACATGGCTCCTCATGGCGTAATATTGGTGGAGGTCGTCCAGCATTCTCTGTGCCTGAGATAGCGGAGATAGCTAATCAGAACCAAGAAATTTTTAAAGAAATACAAAAGGTCGCTAATATCAGATACAAACCGATACGTTATGTAGGTCTCGCTCACGATGAAAAAGAATACAAGGCTTTAGAGGCTTCTCTCGCTTGGTCGGAAGGTTATATGGTGGATAAGAAAGACTTTACAAAAGAAATTTCTCCATATTTTAATCCTAACTTAGATACCTATCAGGCAGCATTGATTACGCAAAATTGTTGGCAGGCTATTCCTGGACGTGTTATAGATTATATAAGAAAAGTCGGTGTACAAAATGGAGGCGTGCTCATGGAAGATGCTCGTCTGCTTGAAGTACAACGTACCGATAAAGGTTTCATGGCGTTAGTCTATAATCATAATCAGGAGTTTATTGAATTTCATTGCGAACATTTCGTCAACGCTCTTGGCTCTAATGCCGGCGAGTTCGCAAAACAACTCGGTGTCGATACTGGATTCTATCCTGTTAAGCATCAGGCGTTCATCACAGGAAGACTGCCGCTTATGGGTAAGGACGGCGACGCTTTGGATATGATTATCGACCGCCGTCATTATAAAGGATTCTCCGCTGTTTATGGTCAGCAGTTCGCTCATACGGGACAGATAATTGGTTGCGCTTCTCCTGCCACCGATGCCTCTGAAGTCGTGAAGGATTTGAGATATAACTCAAAGGCATTTTTAGAGATATGCGCTGAAGTCTTCCGTCAATGGATTCCGCAGTTAGGTGCTGTCAGCTTCCAGGCTTTCTGGTCGGGATATTACACAGAGCCGCGCTACATCGTTGACCCTGATAACAACCTGATTGCCGGTATGCGCGGTCACGGTTTCATGCTCGGACAATATATGGCGAAGATGTATGTAGATAAATATCTCGGAAGAGATGTCCCTTCATACTTCGACCGCCTGACATTAAACGGCGACGGTTTGAAAGAGAACGCGTTTAAATAATAATAAACTTAAATTATAAAGTCATGGGAAAAGCAATTAAGCAGCTTATCATTTTGCTGATAGTATTAACGGCGATAATATTGTTTCACCGTTTCTACGTAAATAAATCTTCAGAGAATGATTCTTCTGTCAATATAAAAGAAGTTATCACATCATCTTATGATGCTTATTCTTTATCAAAATTTGAAGCTGCCAAAGCCAAGATGATGCAATATGCAGAAGAATTGTATCAAAAAGATCTTGCCGAAGGCGAGACCGACAAAGAGTTCGAAGGTCTCACGGTGGCTGAATATTGCTGGAATGCCTTAGACGAATATGATGAAGAACTCAACCTCCAGAAAGAACTGGCATTGTTCTTACCTCTTATATTGGCGATACTGATAATCATCGCTGTAATCGTGTCGATACGATTAGGATTAAGCGCAATACGTAAACTCGACTTTGATAACGACGCAACATCATTTTAAGGAGGATTGGTTATGGCAAATTATAGAGATTCACAAAAAATCAGTTTCTCCAAATCGGAGGAAAATCGTTTCCGTCAGTTGTTCAACGACTGGGCAAAGTCGATAAAAGGCTACAACCGCAACAGATTAGGCGATCAGCTGAAGATTGTCGAAGTATGGGATACTCCTATCTACAGAGGATTGCTTAAGACGCAATACGACAACCGTACACTCAACAATACATACGAACGCATCAGAGGCAGGTCGTTCCCTCCAAGAACGATAACTTCAGAATCGCAGATAGACCGCTGGGCTTCGGCTTCGTATCCGACAACATTCACTAATAATGAGAATAAGTTCTGTATAAAAGGGTCTCAATATATCGATGGATGTCACACTTGTCATGCTACAGGCAAGGTGACTTGCGGGAAATGTAGCGGCAGCGGAACAATCAGAGTAGCATGTACAGCAAAGCAGGTGTGTACGAAATGTGGAGGCAGAGGAGGTGTTTATGTTACAAATAGAGAGCTTGAGTATTACAATACAAGTGAAGGTCTGAAATCTC
>SUWT01000137.1 GCA_015061335.1 Lentimicrobiaceae bacterium
ATAAATATATCTGTCCCCCAGATGCAGGAGCAACAAAAGATATCAGGATTGATTTCGTTGTTGGACGAGCGTATCGAGACCCAAAGGAAAATCATTGAGAAATATGAATCTCTAATCAGAGGACTTTACCAATTCTTGTTTCAGCAAGCCAAATATGATCATTTTGTATCATTGGGTGACATCTCTCAAATTTCAAATGGTAATAGCGATGTGAAAGATGCTTCAATGTACAATGATGGAAGCTTGTACCCATTCTTTGATAGATCAGACGAGATAAAATTTCTCCCTGAATATCTGTTTGATAAAGAGGCTATTATATATCCTGGTGAAGGCGCAGAGTTTTATCCCCGTTATTACAACGGAAAGTTTGCTCTACATCAAAGATGTTATGCCGTATATGATATCTCAACAGATTTTATTCCCAGATATTTATATCATTATTGCAAGACACAGAACTCATATTTCGTAAGAAATGCCGTTGGATCAACGGTCGCTTCATTAAGGTTAGATACTTTCAAGAGATTGAAAATACCAGCCATCCCTACTCATCATCAAGAATCATTAGTAATGTTTTTAGATAAGATTGAGGCTAAGATTGAGTGCAATAGAACCATACTCAAAAAATATGAAGAGCAGAAAAAATATCTACTCTTCACCCTTTTTATATAAACATCTTTGATAGTAAATAATTCTTTTGCCTCTCTAACCATAATAGGGCATCGCATTCTATCTGGATCTTTTTTTCAATTGTTGAGGCTGCATTTACAATAATTTCCAACCAGCCATGTTCGGGAATTAAAATCTGATTGTCAAGAAAATGCTGATTGGTTATGTTAATTGTATTTTTAGCTCCTTTTTGAATCAAGCGATGCAGATAGTTTTTGGTATTGACTGGACTCTTGAAATACAGGTGCAAATAAATGCCAACATAATCATTGACAGGACGATACACGCCATATAAAGGAGATACAGCCACCGGCCTATCCAAATTACTACGCTTTACTATTCCATAGGGGAATTCACCCGTTGGGCTCTTAGTGTATACGATATCCCCATAGTTAACAACGTTATAATGCAATACTTCTTTAGCAGCAAATGAACGACCTAAATAATCCACTTGATTGATTACACCATGACTGACGGATACGGAACAGACCTCATGATTGTCAGAGTTTTTTTCATGACATTCGGTTAGAAGCTCTCTCAAACAGACGGTTTTACATTGACCTATTTTCCCATTGTTTACATAGGTAATAAGTCCTCTGATTGGGGATTTTCAATCTCTTTCGGATGCGATTTGTAACATGAATTTCACAAGTGGCTCAGCATTGAAACTCGGGAATGTAGGGAAATTTGTTCGAGGACTTACATATTCTGCCTCTGATATAATTGATGATACGATGGGGACGGCTGTAATGCGCTCAAACAACATATCAAATGGTGATCCTGCTAATTTTGAAGAGCTTATTTGGGTAAACAAAACACCAAATCATGAGCAGATATTAAGAGGAGGAGATATTATAATCTGCATGGCTAATGGCAGTTCTCCTCTTGTTGGTAAAGCATCCTATTATATTGATTGCGGAATGGAATCAGCTACCGTTGGAGCATTTTGCGGAATCTACCGATCATATAATCCGCTGACAAAGTGGCTGTTTCAAAGCAAGCATTATAAAAAACATATTCAACGATGTATCCAAGGTGGGAATGGTGCTATTGCCAACATATACCCAGAGGATATTCTCGCCATTTCTTTTAATATTCCTTCCGGCTATGAAAGGGTGTTAAATGTCCTTAATTCTCTGGAAGAGAAATATTTACTTGAACAGAAGTTGCTTTATAGATATTTAGCTGTCAAATCTCACCTTCTGGCTCAATTGTTTATATAAACATTTGAGCCAGAAGATAATTCTTTTGAGAGTTCAAATTATTCAATATGACATCTTCAATGGATATTTTATCATCGAGAATATTTAATATTTCTATTGCTTGTATTGATGAGACCCCGATTTTAATACTCATAATGTCATTTCTACTGACAGAAGTAAATGTTGAACCCTGCTCCAAAGAAATCCATTTTGGTTTATAGTGTTGAAGGAATTGATATATAAGAACCGAATAGTTGTTGTTAAACGGTCTTATTGCACAAACACCTCTTCCTATGCATGCGTCAAAATCAGCAATCGCGACCTCTCCTACAGGAGCTCTAACAGTAAGTATGACATCCCCAGTATGACATTTTTTTGTCATCTCCGATGAGTATAGACGTGGGGTAAGTTTGCCTTTTGTTATATCTAGATTCCCTTGGATTAATGGCAAACCGTCATTATCCGTATTATAACATTGAGACGATGGGGATTGACCCATAACAATCGTTGCCAAATTAGATAATTCCCATTTGTCACATGTTTTAGATGTGAATAATATGAAACTAATCGCATCCTTTAGCTTCTTTAAGTCCTCAATGATTTTCCTTTGGGTCTCGATACGCTCGTCCAACAACGAAATCAATCCTGATATCTTTTGTTGCTCCTGCATCTGGGGGACAGATATATTTATACTCTTGAGTTCTTTTGTATTTATACTCGCCTGATTTACAGCTTGATTTGCAAGCACCTGACATCTATGTAAAAATTTATGTGTATTTAAGGTGTAGTATAGGAACTTTGAGTCTAATGATTTTTTTGCTCTCAGCAAAATAAGATTCATTCCATGATACAACGGTTGAGCTGCATCGTAAAATGCTGTTTTTCCTATGTGCTTTAGGCTATTGATATGACTGAATAAAACATCACCATACTGCATTTCGTATTTTGATATCTTGTCATCTATATTAGCATATCCGACACGATCGTAATTAATACTTTTGTCCGAGATTGTTTCGATTCTTGTGACAGGCACTCCGCTTGTATTGTCAGTGTCATATGTTAAGCCATTTTCTACCTTTGAAAAGCATTCTCCAATAGAAGTCTTCTCCCACTCCCCACTAAACTCCGGAAATCTCAAATGGGGAACATTATAGGAGTAATCTCACAGTCGTGTACATTGAGGATTCCGTAATATAGTGTTGTATTAAATCTTACAACATTATGGATAACAAAACTTTTGAAGAGATTGTCGTGCTGTGGCAAGCCGACAAGAAGCAGTATGTCAAGAGATCGACATACTCA
>SUWT01000046.1 GCA_015061335.1 Lentimicrobiaceae bacterium
GGCACAGAATATTCGTCAAGAACAAATTATAAAAGATCATAAATTAATTGTTGATTCTCCTGACCTGAATAAACCATTTAAAACAGGTATTCCTGTTGTATATGGATTTAAGGATATTAAAGATCTCCTAGATTAATTATGAATGTCGAATATCGATTTCTGACATTTCAAGAACTATTGAACAATCTGACTCTTATAATGCCAATCTGATTGAATAGGCATCAATTAATGAGAATATTGACGAAGTTGATGTCAATATCTTAGTTCTACTATTATTCTCATGTCCAAATGTCATCTTGCGAAACTTATGTGAAAGAATATGATTAGAAGTCATTTAAAGACAGATTTCAACAATGGTTGAAAGAACTGCTATTAATAATAAGATCAATAAATTTACGATTTCTTATTATGAACAATGAGTACGTAGTGTTTCCTTTATAAAGACGAATGGTACAACTTCTGTTTCTATTCATATAAAAAGTTTGGACAATGTTTCGTTAGACAATATGATTTAAATACCATTCGAAATGAGTAGTGAAATTATTATTATTTGTTTTCATATTCTAACTGTTATTACTCATCAAGATTTTACTATCATATTATTGGATCAGAGTTTCATCATTTGAGTTTAAATTAGTTGCGAAGTACCCATAAGAACGATTTATTTATGAAGTATTCGAAGATATATACACAACAGCTTGATGTCGCGACAAAACTTACTATCTAATGGATAAAAGTATGTGAAGTTGAGCCTTTCAAAATCCTTCTTCCTCAGAATTACGCATTTTGTCATCAGATTATAGGATAATATGTTGAACGGAGCCATTGAACCTAGAAAGGTTGCTACAAAAATCGGACTGTTTTCCCGATGAAGCAATACAACTTACAGGATTTATGCATTTTATAAGTATTCTAATCCTCATCACATTTGAGGATATTAGAGTAGAGAATATGTTCTATGTCATTACTAGCAACTTCTTGATTGATGCAATAATTGTTGTTAAACTATATTGATAGATAAATGATAGAAATTAATTTCAAGTGGATCAAGGAGTAGGTGTATATCATGATCTATTATGGTACAACTAACAGAACTGTATACATGCAGATATAGATAGTAATTTGTTAGTACTTTCAACTTATAATCGTGACGAAGCGATATTAAGATAAACCTTTGACAATATCAAACTCTATCGACCTGTACACTTATCAGAGGTAAGATTCAATAATTTGTATAATAATTAACCTGATGAGTCAGCTAGTGTCCCGGAGAACGACTCACATGGTAAACTTGCTTTATTGCAATAATTCTCCAGATAGCATTATTTTTTTTGTTTTATATACCTTCAAACGATCTTAAGCATATGGTATTCCATGTTTTAAGAGGAGATATGATTCATCTTTCTCCTGATATTATAGAAACTGTACTCAACACATCATCGACAATATGTAAGTCCCATGAAACAAAGCATTATTTTGCAATTACCATGTATGGAAAGAATGCATTAGGGCAAGTTTTCTCTACAGATATTTACACTTCTCTTTTTAAAAAGAATAATCATAGTGATTTTTGCTTTTATCGTAATGAGAGAGAGTTTATAAAGGCAATAGTTAATATTTCATCCAATGATAGAATTATTTTCCATTCAAATCCACCAGGTAGGGGACTATTAATTATAAATTTATTTTCTCTTATTTTTAAAAAAGAACTGTTTAAAAAGACTACATATATTTGTTGGGGAAGTGACTATATCTTTGGTGGCAAGGGTATTAAGCATAAACTTGTGAAGTATATAAATTCGAAAGCCTTTTCTAAATATCGTTTCGTTGGAGCAATATCGATTGATGATGTCGACGAAGTATTGTCATATCATAAGAGTGCGAATGTTATTTATGCTCCATATATGTCCATGAGGAGAATCTTGAAGCCTAAAATTCATACTTTTA
Organism: Lentimicrobiaceae bacterium; assembly: GCA_015061335.1. GTDB lineage: Bacteria > Bacteroidota > Bacteroidia > Bacteroidales > F082 > Limimorpha. Next base: position 1,948 of record SUWT01000046.1, read on the forward strand.
ATGATAATAAATCTGTAGTTATGGTTTCGCATAGTGGTTGGCAACATAATAATCATTTTGAATCATTCAATTTATTAAAACGCTTTGTTGGGAAAGTTCGAGTTGTATGCCCATTATGTTATGGCGATCCTAAATATATTGATTCAGTAATAAAAGAAGGTAATAAAATCTTTGGCGACGATTTTACATATTTTACTGAACTGAAACCTATTGATGAATATCGGAGATTCCTTCAATCTATTGACATTTTTGTTAGTGCTGCTGAAATCCAAACAGGTTTAGGTGCTATTGGTTTTTCAATGGAAAGCGGCAGTAAAATTTATGTTCAAGGTAACTTGTTTAATTCGCTTTCTTCTCAGAATTATATTGTACACAAGACTCAAAGTATAAAGGATATGACTTTTGATCAATTCTCACAGCCATTAACATGTGAAGAAGCTCAATTTAATGTCGATAATAGAAATAAAATTTTAAGTGACGGAAGTTCTGTTCATCAAACATGGCAAATGATTTATGAGTTATAGAATAGCGTTTCAATAAGATATTTAACTTTTATTCATGTATTTCGTAATTATTATTTCATTAGCTGCGTTAATATTGACTTACTTAGATAGTACAAATAAGCAGCCTGGTGGAATGAAATATGCTTTTGTGTTAATCACTATAGTTGGTGCAATTCACTATGACTATGGTAATGATTACATGGCATATTATGACATGTATGAAAAGGTTTCATTGGTACCATTTAATATTATATCAGTTTTAGAAGGCGATGTACTTAAGGAACCAGGCTGGGCATTATTATGCTATTTGTTTAAACCTATTGGTGGTTTCTTTATGATGGTTGCTGTTTTGAATATAATACAGAATGTATTGATATATAAAAACATTAAATCGTATGTCGATAAGAAATGGTGGCCGATGGCAATATTTATTTATTTGTTTTCGACCTCATTTTATTTGCTGAACTTCTCCATGATGAGACAAGGCCTTGTGATTTGCGTCTTTTTTGGTATGTGGCCATGGATAAAAGAGAAAAAAATAATACGCTCACTAATTACACTATTATTGTGTAGTTTAGTACATACTTCGGCTGTTATTCTGTTACCATTTGCCTTTTGGGGGTGCCTCCCTTTTAGAAATAGCCGAGTTTGGGCGATTGTATTATTAGTACTGTTTCTTGCTTTATGGATTGTTAAAGATTTTTTGAATGGGATATTTGGTTATCTTATGCTGATTGAGCAGTTTGATGACTATGCGTCATACTATGCACTTACAGATGATCGCGAACTCTCCTTTGGATTAGGATATTTAATGAATACACTTCCATTCTTTCTTTCTCTTTGTTATCTATTTTTTAACAATGACAGTCAAAAGCAGAGTAATCAATTGGTAATTCTTGCTGCAATATCTTTTTTGATTACACCCTTTACGACTATAATTCCTTTGATAGAAAGAGTTCGAATGTATTTTGCCGTATATTTAATAACTTCTTTACCGATAGTCTATTCCTGTGTTAGGAATAAGGTATTAAGATATGGCTTAATCTTCATTTTTGTGTTCTTGTATTTATATGATTATCGAGGTTGGTTTTATTCTGATGTTTGGATGGACTCATACAGAACATACCAGACAATTTTTTCGGTTTTATAATACGTTTGTTAGATGAATATCGTTTTTGTCATTAATTCATATTATCCAGAAATGTCTGCTCCTGCAGCTTGTATGGATAAGTATATTCAAATATTAAAATTTGAACATTCTATAGATATAATCAATCCTTTAAATAGAATCAATCCAGCTCCTTTGAATGATGACTTGATAAGAGTTCATGAAGTTTACTCTTGGTTATGGAAATGTAGAATTTATTGTGAAGAAAAGATACGTAATAAAGAGCATGTCGGTTTTTACTCTTTTCTCATGAAGGCTTTTAAGTTTAAGTCATTTATAACAAGTCCCTTTTACTATCCTTCATCAATGAAATGGCAGTTAAATAAGTTTTCTAAAGTATTGGAGAAAATTTATTTGGAAAAAAGTATAGACGTGGTGATAAGCGTATCAGATCCAATTTGCTGTGCTTTATCAGTACTGAAATTCAAAAAGAGACATCCTGAAGTTAAGTGGATAAATTGTTTTATGGATCCATTTACATTCCAACCGTCTAAATATAGATATGTCATATTCAAGAATTTAAGAAGAGAGAAAAATTATAGGAATGAAGTGGAAATTTATAATACTGCTGACTTTAACCTATTTACAGAGGAGTTATATAAGATGGCATTATCTAAGTTCAATCAAAAACCTGAGAAGACATATCTTATGAAGTATATTCTTAATGAGATTCCTTCTTCCACTGTAAGTACTATTCATGAAGCAGTTGATAAAATAAGAATGGTGTATGCTGGAACATTTTTAAAAGATAAACGGAATCCGAAATATTGTTTGTCTGTTTTATCCCAGATGCCAGAAGTGGAGTTAGATATGTATATACATTTTTCCAATTGCGACGATGTCATATCGCAGTATCTTTCAAAGTCTATACGTCGATTATCATCAGTAGATAGAAAACGATATTGTGAGATTATTACTAATGAATATGATATATTACTTAATCTTGGGAATAATTTCAGTTTGCAGATTCCGAGTAAGTTTTATGAATTGATATCAACCGGTCGTCCTATAGTGAATTTCTACCAGCTTAAGGATTCTCAATATGACATGATTGAACGTTATCCATTAGGTTTAAATGTAGGGCTAAATGAGGCGGATGCAGATATTAAGATTTTAACTTTTTGTAAAAAAATGATTGGTAAGAGACTTTCATTTAAAGAAGTAGAACAACTCTTTCCCGAACATTCGTTGGAGACTCAATATACTATTATAAAAAAACTAATCGAATCATAAATTTTGTCAGATTATGAAAAATATAGCATTGATCTTTGCCGGAGGGTCAGGAGTTCGAATGAATACGAAATCTAGACCAAAGCAATTTTTAGAGCTAAATGGTAAACCTATTATTATTTATACTATAGAACTTTTTGACAACCACCCTGAAGTGGATGCTATTGTTGTGGTGTGTATAGAAAAATGGATTCCATTCCTGAATAAAATGCTTAAAAAGTTCGAAATTAACAAGGTGGTAAGAATAGTCCCGGGCGGTGTAACTAGTCAAGATTCCATTTTCAGGGGTTTATGTGAGATTGAGTCATATATTAACGAAGAAGGAGATAAAGATGCTGTGGTTATGATTCATGATGGAGTGCGTCCATTGATAATTCCTGATACAATATCTAGTAATATTGCTAAAGTTAAAGAATGTGGTAGTTCAATTACAGTGATACCTGCCACTGAAACTTTCGTTGTTAAATGTGATGATGGTTCATTACATATTCCAGATCGTTCAAACTGTGTACTAGCTAGAGCTCCTCAAAGTTTTAAACTTACAGATATTCTTAGTGTACATAGAAGAAGTCGTCAAGAAAACAATATGAATTTTGTTGATTCATGTTCAATGATGAGTTATTATGGATATAAGTTAGGAATTGTGGAAGGACCGGTAGAAAATATTAAGATAACAACTCCTACAGACTATTTTGTTTTCAGAGCGATGGTTGAAGTACATGAAAACCAGCAAATTTTTGGTATTTTTGGATGAATGCAATTTTAAAACGTGATCTTGACGAATTTGTACACTCATTTGAGTTAGCTAATGAGTTAGCAGATTCCTCCTTTTTAATTACTGGAGCAACAGGCTTGATTGGATCTACTTTAGTGCATAGTTTGTTAGCTCTTGATAAAAAGATAAAACTTACATTGCCGGTGAGGAGCCTTTCCAAGGCTAATGATATTTTTGAAGAAGATATAAAATATTTGAATGTCATAGAGGGAGATCTTGTTGACATTATTTCAAATATTAGTGAAAAATATGATTATATAATTCACTGTGCGAGTCCGACTTCAGGGTCATTCATGATAAAATATCCTGTTGAAACCTTTGCATTAACTATTGAATCAACAAAAGTCTTGTTGGAGTATTCTAGAAAACATCCAATAAAATCAATGACTTATATATCATCATTGGAATACTATGGTGAGATATTGTCTGATCAAATTGTTGATGAAATGCAATCTGGATATATTGATCCTCAAAGTGCTCGAAGTTGTTATCCTTTAGGTAAGCGTGCAGCTGAATATTTATGTGTTTCTTATGCAAAAGAATATGGGGTTCCAGTTACAATTGCTCGTCTTACTCAAACATTAGGAGCGGGTATATCTATAAACGATCATAGATTATTTGCTCAATTAGCCAGATGTGCTGTACAAGGTAATGACATAGTATTGCATTCAGACGGAGAAAGTTCTAAACCGTATTGTTATACCATGGATAGTATATGCGGCATATTATATATACTTATTAAAGGGATTTCAGGTGAAGCCTATAATGTCGCGAATCCTGATACATATATTTCAGTGAAAGATCTAGCCTACTTCATAAGAGATAATTTTAATAAGAATATTAATGTCCGTTTTGAATTAAATCCAACTATGGGTTATGCCCCAACAACTAAATTGAATCTTTCTGTTAATAAGCTAATGGGGTTAAATTGGAGGCCCAAATATAATTTATTTCAAATGTTTGATCGTTTGATAAAAAGTTTATAATAATTCTGAATAACATGGGATTTCTTAATAGTATATCAAAGAGATTTACCTTTACCGATTTGATAAAAGAGGCATTTGTTGTTGGTTGCGGATATATATTGATGTTGATATCATATATTACAAAAAGGGATAAAAGCAAATGGGTATTCGGAAATAAACAATTATTCAAAGATAATACAAAATACCTATTTCTTTATGTTCTTAAGCATAATAAGGAGTTAAGACCAATATGGATTACTTCATCAAAAAAAACAGCTGCGGAATTAAAATCATATAACTATCCGGCCTATTATAAATACAGTATTAGAGGATTATACCATTGTCTAACTGCTGGAGTATATGTTAGTACTGTAAATTCGAATCATATTAATTATTTTACATCTGGACGTGCATTCAATGTATATCTATGGCATGGAATCGCTCTGAAATCTATGCCAGATGCTAAATCAATGCCTTGGGATAAGACACTGCTTTCGCGCATATGTATGCCATATGCATATGAAAAAATAGATTTCTTTTTGTCAACAACTCCTATGATAGATGAACAGTTTATGTTGACATTTAATCTTCGACAAGATGCGTTACATTCGGGTATGTATCCTAGGAATTTATTTATGATGAATGACCATAAAGTCTTGTTGAAATATATAGAAAAGTATGAAAAGCCTCTGTTAATCGATATTATAAACAAAATATCAAATTATTCTAGAACATATTTTTATATGCCAACATGGCGTTTGAATTATGGGAAGAATTTTATGGAGTATGCAATGCCTGATTTGACTGCTCTTAATCAGGTACTTAAAGATAACGATTCATTTTTGTTGCTGAAATTACATCCATCTATGAAATATGATGTTTTTAAGAATCAGTGCCTTGAAAATATTTTTTATATAGAACCAGAAGTTGATCCATATCCAATATTGCCTTTTACTGATGTTTTAATTTCAGATTACTCTTCAATTTACTATGATTATCTACTATTAGATAATAAAGGTGTAATCCTCTACGATTTTGATGTAGATTATTATGTGAACAATGAGTTTAGATTTTTTAAGGATTATAATGAATATACTCCAGGAGTTCACATCCATGATTTTAAGAGTTTACTCAATGCATTCGCATCAAAAGATTCCTTCGTTCTTAATGAAGAAAAGCGTTCTTGGATTCTTCATGAGATGTGGGGTGATAATTACATGACTAAAAATAATTCGAATCTTATAGCATCTATTAAAAATAAATATAATTGTTAATCTTAATAAAAAAAATAATTCTTTTATGTCAGTATTTAAAGATAAAATCCTGTTGATAACAGGTGGTACAGGTAGTTTCGGCAACGCAGTACTCAATCGTTTCCTTCGTACCGACATCGGAGAAATACGCATATTCTCTCGTGACGAAAAGAAACAAGACGACATGCGGCACGAATATCAGGCCAAGATGCCTGAAGTAGCACACAAAATCAAGTTTTATATCGGAGACGTGCGCAATAAGTCCACTCTCAAGACTGCAACTCGTGGAGTTGATTACATCTTCCACGCAGCAGCCCTCAAGCAAGTCCCTTCATGCGAATTCTTCCCGATGGAGGCTGTCAAGACTAATGTCATCGGTACCGACAATGTACTCGACGTGGCCATCGATTGTGGTGTAAAGTGCGTCATTTGTCTTTCAACCGACAAAGCAGCTTACCCGATCAATGCTATGGGTATCTCCAAGGCACTCGAAGAAAAGATTGCCGTGGCTAAGTCACGCAATAGCCTTGGCACCAAGATATGTTGTACCCGTTACGGCAATGTTATGTGTTCACGTGGTTCAGTCATTCCACTCTGGATTGATCAGATTCGCAACGGCAACCCAATCACTCTCACTGAGCCCAACATGACTCGATTTATCATGAGCCTCGAAGAGGCCGTTGACCTTGTCCTCTTTGCTTTCGAACACGGTCAGAATGGAGACATCCTCGTACAGAAAGCCCCAGCTTGCACCATCCAGACTCAGGCCGAAGCCGTATGCGAGCTCTTTGGCGGTAAGAAAGAAGACATCAAGGTAATCGGCATCCGTCACGGCGAGAAGATGTATGAAACCCTCCTTACCAACGAAGAGTGCGCTAAAGCCGAAGATATGGGTGACTTCTACCGCGTACCAGCTGACAACCGCACTCTTAATTACGACAAATACTTCTCAGAAGGAGATACTAAGCGTTGCGAACTATCTGAATTCAACTCCGACAACACTATCCGTCTCAACGTAGAGCAGACCAAGGCCAAGATAGCTTCCCTCGAATATATCCAGAATGAAATCAACGGTATCACCAACGTAGCGAAATAACGATGAAGATACTAGTGACCGGCGCTAAAGGATTCGTAGGTAAAAATCTTTGCGCCCAACTTAATAATATAAAGGAAGGCAAAGCCCAATGCTACAGTGGCATTACGGTCTCTGAAGTATATCAATACGATATTGATTCAACAAAAGATGATCTTGATCGTTACTGCCGAGAATGCGACTTTGTCTTCAACCTTGCAGGGGTAAACCGTCCTCAGAATCAGGAGGACTTCATGAAGGGCAACTTCGGCTTTGCATCAGTACTTCTTGACAGTCTCAAGAAATATAACAATACATGCCCGGTAATGATTTCCAGTTCCATTCAGGCAACCCTTGCCGGTCGTTTCGGTTCAAGCGAATACGGAAAGAGCAAGAAAGCAGGAGAGGAACTGATGTTCGAATATGGACATGAGACTGGTGCAAAGGTACTTGTTTACCGTTTCCCTAATCTTTTCGGAAAGTGGTGCAGACCGAATTACAATTCTGCAATCGCGACTTTCTGCAACAACATTGCAAACGATCTCCCGATTCAGGTAAATGATAGGAGCGTAGAGATGGAACTTCTCTATATTGATGATCTTGTGGACGAGATGATCAATGCCCTTAAAGGCAACGAACATCGCTGTGATTACGATGGTATTGATGTCATACCATACACTGCCATTTCGAGCGAGCGAAGCGAGTCGAGTGATCGACGAAGTCGCTTGAACTCAAGTGAAAGAAATCTTTATGGAAGATACTGCTATTGCCCGATCACTCACAAGACGACTCTCGGAGAAATCGTAGATATGATCTACAGCTTTGCAGATCAGCCTAAGACTCTGATGATACCTGAAATCCCAGAGAATTCTCTTGCAAAAAAACTCTACAGCACATATCTGAGTTATCTGCCAAAAGAAAAGGTCGCATTTCCCCTTAAGATGAATGTGGACGACAGAGGTTCTTTCACAGAACTCGTTCACACTCTTAACTGTGGTCAGGTAAGCATCAACATCAGCAAGCCGGGCATTACCAAAGGACAACATTGGCATAACACAAAGTGGGAATTCTTTATCGTTGTAAGTGGTCATGGACTTATCCAGCAGAGAAGAATCGACTCAGATGAAGTTCTTAATTTTGAGGTAAGTGGTAATAAGATTGAGGCAGTTCACATGCTTCCGGGCTACACCCATAATATCATCAACCTCTCGGATACAGATAATCTCATCACTGTCATGTACTGCAACGAGATCTTCGACCCAGTTAAACCAGACACTTACTATAATCCAGTTGAATAGAATGACAAATATGGTATATAGTGGGCAGTATAATAATTGTCTGAATTTATTTAGACTTATAGCTAGTATTCAGGTAATGGTGGGGCATATGGTTCATCATCTATCACTATCTGTTCCCAAATTTATAGTATGGCCTTTAAATATTTTTTATGGCGTACCAATCTTTTTTTTTATTAAGCGGTTTCTTAATTTGGAATTCTATAGATAGATCATCAGATTGGAAGGTATACTTTAATAAAAGAATTCTACGTTTATATCCAGAATTATGGGTATGTTTATTCTTTGAAATATTAAGTATTGTCGTATTTTATAATGAGAAAGTATCGATTGTTGACTTCTCTGTATTCACTATTTGTCAAGGATCCGTATTCCAGTTTTATACTCCAGATGTTTTTAGGAACTATGGATGTGGCACCCCAAATGGCTCTCTTTGGACGATAACAGTAATTGTTCAATTCTATCTATTTATATTTTTTATAAAAAAATATTTAAAAAGGTTAAGTTTTAAAGGGTGGACAGTTATTTTGATATCATCTATAATAATCGGCTTACTGTTGCCTTTTATCAAACCGCAATTTCCTGAAATAGTAGGAAAATTATTAAGCCAAACTTTGATTCCCTATTTTTGGCTTTTTTTTATTGGTGTGTATATACAAAATTTTAGAGAAAGTATTATTAACTTTATTACAGGTTATTGGTCCTGCTTTTTAATTATTAATATCTTGATATACATTGTTGGAATAGATCTATATGCTACATATCCTGTGTTTAGATGTATTTCTCTTGCTTGCTTTATGTTTGGCTTTGCATTTAAATATCCACAACTTAACATAAAATTGGATGTGTCGTATGGTATCTATATTTATCATATGATTTTTGTGAATATCGCAATCCAGCTTGGATTTACAGGTAACTGGGCCATTGCTGGATGTGTGCTGATTTCTACATGTATATTTGCATATTTGTCAACAACGGTTGTTGGTGGTTTTAGCAAGAAACAAAAAGAAAAGATTACACGAGTTAAAACATTATAATAAAATGGAACTAAAAACAAACTATAGCGACGTGCAATTCAAGAACGATGGTCGTCTGAAACTTCTGATAATAGTAGGAACAAGACCTGAGATCATACGTCTTGCAGCAGTAATCAACAAGTGCCGCAAATACTTTGACTGCATCCTGGCCCACACAGGCCAGAATTACGACTATAACCTCAACGGAGTTTTTTTCAAAGATCTCAAGTTAGCTGATCCTGAAGTTTATATGGATGCAGTAGGTGATGACCTTGGCTCAACAATGGGAAACATCATCAATGCATCATACAAGTTGATGGTTCAGATTAAGCCTGATGCTGTACTTGTCCTTGGTGATACTAATTCTTGTCTTTCGGTAATCGGCGCGAAGCGTCTTCATATTCCTATCTTCCACATGGAAGCAGGTAACCGTTGTTTTGATGAGTGTCTTCCTGAGGAGACTAATAGGAGAATTGTAGATATTATCTCTGACGTTAACATCTGCTACAGCGAGCATGCAAGACGCTATCTCAATGCAAGCAGCGTAGCTCCTCAAAGGACTTATGTTTCAGGTTCACCTATGGCAGAAGTGCTGCACGAAAACCTTGAGGAAATCAAGAACTCTGATGTACATGTTCGTCTCGGTCTTGAGAAAGGTAAGTACATCCTACTTTCTGCACATCGTGAGGAGAATATTGATACTGAGAAGAATTTTATTTCTCTCTTTACTGCAATCAATAAGATGGCTGAGAAATATGACATGCCTATCCTCTACAGCTGCCACCCACGTAGCCGCAATCGTCTTGATGCGTCAGGATTCCAGCTTGACCCACGAGTAATTCGTCAGGAGCCACTTGGCTTCCATGATTACAACTGCCTTCAGATGAATGCATTTGCAGTAGTTTCGGATTCTGGAACTCTTCCTGAGGAAAGTTCATTCTTTACAAGTGTTGGACATTCATTCCCTGCAGTCTGCATCCGCACCTCAACAGAGCGTCCAGAAGCTTTGGATAAAGGCTGTTTTATCCTTGCTGGCATCAACGAACACGATCTTCTTCAGGCCGTTGATGTAGCTGTAGAAATGGTTAAGAACGAGGATAACGGAATACCAGTACCGAACTACATTGACGAAAATGTCAGCACCAAGATAGTGAAGCTAATTCAGAGCTATACTGGTGTGGTTAATAAGATGGTTTGGAGGAAATCAGAGTGAAAAAAATATTAATTCATTCTTTGATATTTAGTCCCGATGGAGTGTCTACAGCATATCTTTATAACGATATTGCTATAGCGTTTAAAAAGAGTGGATTTGACGTGGTTATCTTGAGTACTACTCCTCACTTTAATGTGGTGCAGGAGCACTTAGCCGAGCAGCCTATGAAGTGGGGCGTGTGGGGCTTGTTTAAGAAGAGCTGTTACAAAGGTATTGAGGTGTTCCATGTGCCTCAGAAGAAGTTCAAGAGCACTTTGCTCCGATTGATAGGGTTCGTGTATTGGCACATTGTGAGTTTCTTTGTGGGATTGAGTATTAAGAATGTAGATGTGATACTTAGTCCGTCTCCTCCTTTGACCATTGGTCTTTTGAACCTTTGGTTGGCCAAGATTAAGGGATGTAAGGTGGTGTATAATGTGCAGGAGATTTATCCAGATATTTTGGGAAAGAAAGAGGGTTTGGTATTTGACGTATTGAGTAAGCTGGAGCGTAAAGTGTATAATAGCAGTGATGCAGTTACTACCATTGATCAAGTATTCTACGATACCATAGTAAGTAGGTTCAATGAACCAGAACACTTACATATCATTCCTAACTTTGTGGATACGGATTTGTATCGTTCAGGGGTGAGCACGTCAGAGTTGGATAAGTCACACTTTCCAGATACGGATAGCATCAAGTTGCTGTATGCAGGAAATATTGGTTTTGCCCAGGACTGGGAGCCGCTAGTGCGACTAGCTGAGAAGACCAAAGATTTAAATGTGGAGTACTTCCTTATAGGAGAAGGCGTGAGAAAGAGTTATGTGGAGGATAAGAAGAAAGAATTAGGCTTAGATAAACTTCATGTGCTTCCTTATCAGCCAAGGCATTTGATGCCGGCCATTCTTGCATACAGTGATGCTCAGTACATCTTCATGACTCCTGAGATGGAGGGCATGGGTTTCCCTTCAAAGGTTTATACAATTATGGCGTGTGGCCGTCCCCTGATGGTGTGCTCGGGTGAGAATACGCCTATCGTGAATTTCCTGAATCCTGTGGGCTGTGCCAAGTTGGTGACTACTCATGATTTGGAGGAAAAGACGGATGAGATGGCTACCTGGTTACGTTCGATGACTCGTGAGCAACTTCGAGAGATGGGTGCTAAGGGTGAGAGAGTTATCAAAACACAATATACTAAAGAGATTGTGACTGCCCAGTATGTGGAATTGTGCGAATCGTTATTGAAATAGGTCGATTTATGAAGATACTAATTACCGGAGTCCACGGATTTGTGGGCTCTAATCTTGTGGAGTACCTTAAGGGGGATAATGAGATTTACGGTCTTGACATAGTCAGTCCAGAAAAGGATGGCATTGTCAAGACTTTTTCGTGGGAGGATATGGAGAGATCCTTCGCGGGCGCTCATGATGACAAAATTGACTTTGATGCGATAATTCATCTGGCCGGTAAGGCGCATGACACTAAGAATAAGTCGGCTGCTGAGGTGTATTTTAAGGTGAATACTGGGCTGACTCAGAAGATTTTTGATTATTTCTTGGCTTCGGAGACGAAGAAGTTTGTGTTCTTCAGTACGGCTAAGGCGGCGGCTGACCGCGTTGAAGGGGTGTTGACTGAGGATGTTGTGCCGGCGCCGGTGGGGCCTTACGGGGAGAGTAAGATCAAGGCGGAGGAGTATATTTTGTCGCGGATTAGTGATAAAGATTCCTCGGCTTCGCACGGAATGACAGGAGATAAGCAAGTGTATATCTTCAGGCCATGCATGATTCACGGTCCGGGCAATAAGGGTAATTTGAATCTCCTTTATAATGTTGTTCGCAAGGGTATTCCGTGGCCGTTGGGAGCGTTTGAGAATCGTCGTACGTTTACCTCTGTGGAGAATATTTGCTTTGCGGTAAATGGGGTTCTGACCAAGGATGTCCCATCCGGAATCTATAATATGGGTGATGACGAGGCTCTTTCGACGAATGAACTGATTGAGGAGATCTGCAAGTCGCTCGGAAAGAAGGCTCATATCTGGAGACTTCCGAAGGGGCTGATGACCGGTATCGCCAAGATCGGTGGATGGCTGCTTCTGCCACTCAATCCGCTCCGCTTGCAGAAGCTTACAGAGAATTATGTTTCCTCGAATGAGAAGATCAAGAAGGCATTAGGCATTGAAAAGATGCCTGTGGATGCTCGTAAGGGGCTGCAGAGGACGTTGGAGAGTTTCAGGTAAACCCGCAAGGAGGCATCCCTCTGGCGAAGGACACCTCCTCTTGGCAACCGGATGCTGAGCAGACACTAGCCAAGGCTAGTCATTGGTACAAGGAAAGCTCCCTATTTCTTTCGGATGTACCCTTTAACGTATTCCTTTTTACCGTTTCGCGTCCGTACGTACGGGGCTACTTTGGTTGGCTTGGACTTCTCACTGTCAGAGATAATCTCAAACCGAATCGTCAACACTTTTTTCATAAATTATTACTTGTCGCCGTTAAGTGAGACTTGGGTCGGATATTCTAGGCCACCAGGTTGTAAAAAAATAAAGAGTAGCCGATAGGGGCGACTACTCTTTTAAACGAAAGTGTTAACAATCTTCCCCTCAACCAACAAGTAATAATTTCTGCCACAAAGGTAGTTAAAGTTTTCTAACACGCAAATTTAAGACATATCGAATGATAAAACTACTGATTATTGCAGCACTGCTCGTGGTACTGGAGTTGGTGTATTTCAAGATCGCCGATCATTTCAACATCATCGACAAGCCGAACGAGAGGTCGTCGCATTCGACGATTGTGCTGCGTGGGGGCGGGGTGATTTTCTCGCTGGCGATGGTGGCATGGGCGGTGATGACGGTGGTGCAGGGTGACTGGCAGGTGGTCGTGGACTATCTGCCGTTTTTGTGTGGATTGCTTCTGGTGGCGGGTGTGAGCTTCTGGGATGACGTGAAGTCGCTGCCGGATTCGGTGCGTCTTGTGGTGCAGTTTAGCGCGATGGCGCTGATGTTCTGGAGCATGGGCATCATGCATTGGGATATGTGGTGGATCGTGATTCTGGCGCTGATCGTGTGTGTCGGGGCTACGAATGTCATCAATTTTATGGACGGGATCAACGGTATCACGGCCGGTTATGCGCTGGCGGTGCTGGTGCCGCTGGCGCTGGTGAATGGATGCCCGATCAGGTCGGGCATGACGGTGGAGGGGGCGGGCATGACGGAGGAAGTGGTCAGGGCTACGGGAGGTTTTATCGATCAGTCATACCTGATAGTGGCGATCATCGGTGTGCTGGTGTTCTGCATCTTCAATTTCAGGCCGAAGGGAAAGGCAAAGTGCTTTGCGGGGGATGTCGGCAGCATCAGTATCGCTTTCATCATGCTGTTCGCCATCGGAAGGCTCATCGTGCAGACGCAGGATGTGACTTATCTGATATTTCTGCTGGTTTACGGCATTGACGGCTGCCTCACGATATGTCATCGCATCATGCTCCACGAGAACTTGGGCGAGGCGCATAGGAAGCATGCCTATCAGCTGATGGCCAATGAGTTGAAGATCGGACATGTGAAGGTATCGCTGCTTTATATGGCCATGCAGCTGGTCGTATCACTTGGCTTTATTTACCTTTGTCCGGATTCGGTGGATGCTCATTGGGGCTATCTGGCTGGTGCGACAGTGGTTCTGGTTGTGGCGTATGTGTTGTTTAAGAAGAAGTATTACCACCTTCATGAGGAGTATCTTGCTTCGTTGAAGAAATAAAGATTCTTCACTTCGTTCAGAATGACAATGGTATAGTTCAGAATGACAATTATATGATTCTGTACGACAATGATATAATAATATACTGGAATATATATGCGAATTAAGATAGATAACGCCCTTTTGGACAGCCTCACCGAGCAGGCGAAGGCCTCACCGAGGTTGAGGATGAATTATGATCTGCGCAACTCCTCCGAGGATACATCGCAGAGAATGCTGAACGCGATCGAGCCCGGCTCACTCGTGCCGATCCACAGGCATCAGAAGACTTCCGAGACCGTAGTGGTCCTTCGCGGAAGAGTCGTCGAGGAGTTTTATGATGAACTTGAGCGGATCTGTTCAGCCACATACGAAGTGTCACCATGTGGCCCTGTCTGCGCATTGAATATCCCTGCCGGCCAATGGCACACCCTCCGCTCCCTCGAAAGCGGTACGGTGATTCTGGAAGTCAAGGATGGCGCCTACGAGCCCATAGGTCCGGAGGATGTCTTGAATATGTAAAACAGAAATTTATGAAAGAAATAAATCAGGAATTAGTCGCACGCCTCCGCGAATTCATCGAAGATGAGGCCCGTTCCTGCTCGATGGACCCGGCCCTGATCACCCCGGAATACGTGTTCAGAATGTGGGGCGGCATGGTCCCGATCGAGGAGATTGAAGAGGCGATGAAAACCTTATAGGATTTGCAAAACCATGTATAAGCTTCCCCTTTTTGTAAGCTTCCCCAGCATCAGCACACTGATAGGATAATAGACCATCGGCTTGTCATAGATCGGCATCAGCAAGCAGCTGATGCCTTTGGTGATCGGGTACAGTCTGGTACCGCTGCCACCTGCCAGTACTATTCCTTTCATAAAGTGATATTCTTTTCTTGCTTATCAGATTATTTTGTTTACCTTTGCTTCGAAACTTATGATAGAGATTGTGGGGAAGGATATTTAATCACTCGACTCTTAGAAGAGCAGCCGTCCCTTTCGGTTGCTCTTTTGTTTTGATACAGCCGGATGGTCTAGCATTCCAACCGTTCTTATCACTGCAGTAATATCAATCATAAGTTTCATGAAAAGAGTGGTTAAATTAACGCTTGAGATTCGCACGGACAGTGAGAAAGGCAAGCCTGCCAGTTCAGCTTCTCGAAAGAAAAGTCGGAATGGTATAATTGAACTCATTAAGGCGTATGCATTAAAGATAAAGGGACTTTAATCATATTTTCCTTGATCAGCTTCGGCTGATGTCTTATCTGCATCCGGTTGCCAAAGAGAGGTGTTCTTCGATCGAAGAATACCTCTCGGCGGTTGTACGCCCAGCATGGGTATGTTCTAACGGGTGAAAGTCCCCAATGCGCCCTAATGACGGGAAGCATGTAGCCAAAGGCAAGGGTGTCCATCGCGAGGTGGAATCTGAAGGAAGCCGGCGGCAAAA
>SUWT01000047.1 GCA_015061335.1 Lentimicrobiaceae bacterium
TCGACGCCAATTATGATGCCGGCAAAGACTACACTCTCAAGTTGGAAGGAAAGTTCAGTGATTATAAAATCGCCAACTGGAACGAAGACAGAATAAGTTTCCATGTCGAGATAATTGTGAAGTCAAATAAAGAAAGTAATTTAGACAAGATTCTCTCTTCTATTGATGTTATTCTAAGCGACATTAATAAATCTAAGGCAAGTAAAATTGTTGAAGCCAAGACCAAAATAGACAATTGTAAATTGAATAACGTCAGCATAAGCATTGATTATTACATCATGATTCCTAATGATATAGATATTATCATCGACAACACCTATGGTGATGTCGATATACAGTCAGCAAAAGACATCAATATCAAACTCATGTACGGCGATTCTGACATAAGTTCAGCCGACAATATCGATGCAGAGATTTTATATGGCGACATAACGATAGGAACTGTAAATTACCTTGATGCGGATGTGAAATATTCCGAGATAGATTGTTCTATGGCAAAGAAAGTCGAGGCAGAAGTCATGTACAGCGACACATATTTCAAAACCGTTGATGAGATAAGAATAGACAATATGTATGGCGACCTTGAGATAGAGAATCTTATAAATAAAATAGAATGCAGCTTGAAATATTCCGATATAGAAATAGAGAATGTGGATAAGAATTTCTCTGATATTATCATTGACGCTATGTATTCTGATGTCAGTATCAGTCTTACAAACGAGCATTGTTTCAGTTACGACATCAGCACACGTTACGGAAGTATTTCCCCTAAGATATTAAAAGACAATGCAAACAAGTATATAAAAGAATATACAAAAACAAGTGTAATAGGAAATATCAATGACAACGACAAACTGCATAACATAAAGATTGACGCATTATACGGCGACGTTGAAATAGATTTTGAATAACCAATAAAGAATATAATTATGAAAAGATTAGTATTGATTACATTATTTATGGCGTTGACATTAAACGTCACTTCACAAGAGACAAAGAACGATACCATCGTTGTAAACGGCGATAAGGTAGAGATTCTCATCAACAACAATAAGGTAAAGATTTCCGATTCGCCCAACGGACTGAAGATTAACGTCTTTTCTATAACAGAAAAAGGCGATGTGGAGAGGAATCCATATTATGAAAGTCGTTATGAAAATGATGTTAACAGCGTGACAGAGAAGAAAAACGTCACCATAAATATTCCTATCAAACCTACATTTATCAAAGACGACAAATATGTCACTGATGATAAAGGAACGAAAATTAAGTTCCGTTATTTCGAACCAATTTATCCTCATATCTACTATGCTTATTCAGCTATGACTCATCCTATTACCAAAAATGATTGGGGAGTGCCTTCACTGAAAGCGAACTCATTTGAATGGGGATCCTACATCGTGCAATTCGACATCTGTCATAACAAGAGAAAAAGTTTTGGTTTGACAACAGCTTTAGGTATTTCAAACACATACAATCATTTCACCAATAGTATCTTAGGTACATCAAGAGAAATTACCAACGGCGCTATGGAATTAACCTATCTTTATCACATCATAACATACGATATACCTATGCCAGATGGCGTTGAAAATCATACAATGGCAATATTAAATGGAGAGTTGGAAGATAGTTTCCTTCGTTATTGGAGTCTTCGTTTGCCAATCAGCGTTCAGTTTCAATGGAGACTTGGATATAATAAAATGGCATTATCGTTCGGACCTGAATTTGAATGGCGTTTTGCGATGAAGTCGTTTATAGAATATGATGGTAATAAATATCTTGTTTCCGACAAACTAGCATATAATCCATTTGGTGTTAACGCCTTGGCCGTATTAAGTTTTAGAGATTTCGTCATCTTCGGAAGAACAGGCTTGACATATCTCTTCAACCAAAAACGTAGTCCGGAATATGTTTTGCCTGTCAATATCGGTATAGGATTCAGTTTTTAACAATTTTTGGTCAGCTATTAACAATAAAAGGATGCCAAAGCATCCTTTTATTGTTATCTGTCAATTCTCAATTATTAGTTTAACATCACAGGCATTAAGAGCATCAAGATGTCTTCATCAACATTCTGATTATCGACAGGGGTAATGATACCTGCTCTATTAGGAGCCGACATCTCTAACTGTATTTCTGTCTGATTGAGATTACCCAACATCTCCTGGAAGAAACGTGAGTTGAAACCTATCTCCATATCATTGCCTTGATAATTACAGCTAAGGCGTTCTTTAGCCTCGTTGTAGTAATCCAAATCTTCTGCTGTCAAGATAAGTTCCTGACCTGCAATCTTAAAACGAATTTGATGAGTTGCCTTGCTTGAGAATATAGCCACACGACGTATCGCTGAGAGCAAGAGTTGACGATCAATAGTCAACTTATTAGGATTTGATTGTGGTATAACAGCGTTATAGTTAGGATATTTACCATCGATGAGACGACATACAAGTTTAAAGTCGGCAAAGGTAAACGAAGCATTAGTCTTGTTGAACTCCACTATTACAGGTTCATCAGCTTTTCCTGAGAGGGCGTTTTTCAGTTGGTTGATAGGTTTTTTAGGCACGATAAAAGAATCTGGTGTCTCTGATTTAATATCTAATCTTCTATAACGAACGAGTTTATGAGCATCTGTTGCCACAAAGTTCAATCCGTCAGCAGTCATCTCCATGAACACACCTGTCATTACAGGACGTATCTCGTCGTTACCAGTTGCAAAGATAGTTTTCTCGAAACCACAAGCTAGCACATCTGCTGGTATCTCCCACTGTGATGCGTTTTCCAAGACAGGCACTTGAGGAAATTCGTCGCTCTTATGACCCACCATTTTATAACGACCTTCGCCAGTCTTAATCTCAATAGCGAGAGTTTCTTCATCAATATTAAATGATACTGGAATATCAGGGAAGTTCTTTAAAATATCTATAAGCAAACGAGCTGGAATAGTCACCTCGCCACCACCTTCTACCATATCAGGTTGTATAGTCACTATCATAGTTGTTTCCAAATCTGAAGCAGTGATCTTCAATGCGTTCTCTGATATATTAAAAAGGAAATCATCGAGGATTGGCAATGTATTACTAGAATTGATAACGCCAGCAAGCGATTGTACTGCTTTTAATAATTTTAAACTTGAAAGAATAAACTTCATAACTTTAGTATTTATCAGTTGGTAAAATTACAAATTTTAATGTTAATATCTCAAATATTTTTAAATTTATTTTTTCTTCAAGAACTTATTTTCTGTTCCATTAAGTAAACGTTTGATATTCTCTTTATGTGTTATTGGAACGAAGATAGCCACTGCTATTGACAATAAAAATAATATTAGATTGTCAGGCATTACGAAGAAATAAGTCACGATAGGCAGGGTCACTGTTGCTGTGATACTTGCGAGCGACACATAGCCGAAGCACAAGAGCACTATAATAAATATTCCGAGTGCTATCAAAGCTGGTATTGGTATTAGTCCGAAACCTACTCCGAGTAATGTTGCCACGCCTTTACCACCTCTGAAGCCTGCAAATACAGGGAATATATGACCTATAACCACCGCTGCCGCTGCCACTACCTGTACATAGTCGGGCATCTCTATCTCTGGGAAATAACCGAAGATAACCTTCGACATAAAGACTGCGAACCACCCTTTTAAGGCATCTATGATAAAGACCGGAACGCCAGCTTTATATCCTAACGTCCTGATAGTGTTCGTTGTCCCAGCATTACCAGAACCATGTTCTCTTACATCAACATCAAAGAAGATCTTTCCGATCCAAACAGAGCTCGGAATAGAACCTAAGATATAAGCTAATAATATTGTTATAAGTATTGGTAACCACATAATTATTTAATGAAGACAGCTGCTGTCCAATTGTTTTTTGTCACATGATTTACATATTTCAAACCAAGACATTCCGCTTCTTTAGCAATAAGTTTCAAGTCTTCCTCATAGAAGCCGCTGAAGAAAATCTTACCTCCATCAACTAAACATTTAACATATTCTTTCATATCTCGAAGGAGGATGTTTCTGTTGATATTAGCAAGAATTATATCGAATTGTCTATTATTTAGTGAGTTAGCATCACCGAGTTCGACAACGATTTCCGTTTCGTCATTAAGTTTAACGTTATCGAGAGCATTTCTGTAAGCCCATTCATCATTGTCGATAGCCACCGTCATTGAGGAGCCAAGTTTCTTAGCAAGAATTGCTAACACGCCTGTCCCCGACCCCATATCTAAGACATTGAGTCCTTTGAAATCAGACTGTAGCATCAGCTCTATGATTTGGGATGTCGTCTCATGATGAGCTGTACCGAACGACATTTTTGGCTCTATGATAAGATCATATTTATACGAGCCTTCCACCTGATGAAAAGGAGCTTTTATTCTACACAACTCATTGATGATTACAGGCTCATATGATGCCTCCCACGTAGCGTTCCAATCCTGATCTGGGATAAGTTCTTTCTTCAACAACTTGACGTTTGAAAATTGTTCCATCTGTATTATCTCGTCAAGTTCAGTTTCATCTAAAGACTTTTCTTGACAATAAGCCTCGAAGCCCTCATCGGTATCCATGAAACTATCGAAGCCTGCAGCTCCGAGTAGTTCCATGAGCATATCTTTCAGGGTCTCATTCTCTGGATTGGAAAACGAACATGCGTAATAATTCATAATGATTTATTTAGAAGCCTGTGTTGCTATACTTACGAAGTCTTCTGCTTTAAGAGAAGCGCCACCTATCAATCCACCGTCGATGTCAGGCTGAGCGAATAAGTCAGAAGCGTTTTTAGCGTTGCAGCTACCTCCATAGAGTATGCGCAATTGATTAGCGATGTCTTCACCATATTTCTCACTAACAAGAGAACGGATAAATTTATGAACTTCTTCAGCTTGCGCTGGAGTAGCAGTCTTACCTGTGCCAATAGCCCAAACAGGTTCATAAGCAATGATAACATTTTCCATGTCGGCAACATCGAGATGGAAAAGACCCTCTTCCACTTGTCTTCTTATGACATCGAAATGAGTATTTGCCTCTCTCTCTTCCAAGACTTCACCAACACAATAGATAGGAACTATTTGGTATTCTAATAATTTCTTAATCTTAGCTGCAAGAACAGCATTATCTTCGTTAAAATATTTTCTTCTCTCGCTATGACCAACGATACAGAAGTTGGTTCCAAGTGAGTCGAGCATCTTAGCTGAGACCTCACCTGTATATGCACCAGACTCATTCTCATTGACATTCTGTGCGCCCACATAGAAACATTGTGTTTCATCAGCCATATCTGTCACCATCTCTAAATAAAGATATGGAGGACAAATAATAACATCACAATCTGGCTGTTTCTCTTCACAAAGGTTAGCAATATTTTCTACAAGGTCTTGAGCTTCTTGGAAATCAAGGTTCATCTTCCAATTTCCTGCCACTATTTTTCTTCTCATATTTCAATATATTTAAACTATTAAACTTCTTTACAATCACTTTGCAAATTTAAAAAAAATAGGATATAATATCAGCAGTTTTTCAAAAATAATAATGTATAATTTTAAAAAAAATCCCTACTTTTGCAAGTGTTATTTTGACCTAACATCTCTTGTATATGACTGTAGATTTGTTTATATCGTGCATCATGGATCAGTTTTATCCTGATACTGCTAAAAATATCGTCAAGATATTGAATGTTGCTGGTATAAATGTGGAATATAATTGTGAGCAGACTTGCTGCGGAAAATTTGCATTCTACAGTGGCTTTAAAGAAGAAGCCAAAGAACTTGGAGAGAAGTTTCTCAAAGATTTTCCCAACGACAGACCTATTATCGGCGTCAGCGCCTCATGCGTGGCATATATCAAGACCCGTTATCAAGAGTTGTTCTATAATACAGCATCACATTTAGAGTTTAAACGTCTGGTTCCTAACATATATGAGTTCACCGACTTCCTTGTAAACAAAATCAATCATCTTAACTTTGGTTCTGAGTTTCCTCATAAAGTAGTATATCAAGATTGTTGCAGCTCATTACGCGACTTACATCTTCACGATGAAGGTCGCAGACTTCTCTCTGCTGTGAAAGGATTGGAGCTGGTAGAGATGCAGCGTCCTGAGTTATGTTGCGGCTTTGGCTCTGGTTTTTTCTCCATACAGCACGAAGCCATCTCCGTCGCTATGGCTGAACGCAAGATACAAGATGCCATCTCATCAGGAGCAGAATATATCGCCACCAACGATATGGGCTGTCTGATGCAACTAAGCAGCTGCGCAAAGAAACAAGGTTATAATATTGAAGTAGTCCACATCGCCGACATCTTGGCTCAGGGAATCTAAGACCATCAACATAAACTAATCATAAGTTGAAAGTCATTCTGATTATATTTGGTTCTATCTCATTGATATTAGGCGTTATTGGCATTTTTCTTCCAATATTACCGACGACGCCCTTACTTCTTCTTTCTGCCTGGTGTTATTTCAAAAGCTCTGAGAAATTATACAACAGACTCATCAACAGCAAGCATTTAGGTTCATACATAAAAAACTTCAGAGAGAACAAGATGATCCCTCTGAAGACTAAAGTTTATATCATTACATTATTATGGCTCAGCTTGTTATATTGTATCTTCTTCGTTGCAGGCGAAATGCTCTGGCTGCAAATATTACTCGCCATAATATTAATAGGAGTCACGATTCACATTCTTTCGTATAAGAGCAAATAAGGTTTCATGTGGATAATCCACACGTCCGTGTGACTCTACGGGAGATGAGAATTTTAGACATTTGCCTTTTGTCGTTAGTCTTTAGTCTTTTGACTTTAGACCTAACATGTCTCGGCCTGCATCAATATCCAAACTTCTTCACTTTCAAATCCGGATCGTATTCTTTCCGAACATCGTTTTCAAAGTGCCTTTTGAGCGCGTCGGCTATTGTCTTTGCGATTTCAACACGGCGCGAATCCCAGAGACATGCGCTCCAGGCTATACGAAGGATTATATTATTGTCGCAACCTTTTCCTTCCTCGTATTTACGAACAAAAAGGTTTGATACTGAAGTGTTATGATAACGCTGATGATCTGAACTCATATCAAATTTAGATTCCAACTCGGCAGTCAAGTCTTCATAGAACTCACGATATGATTTAGTATCTTTCACGACAAGATTTTCGCCTTCAAAAGATTCATCTCCTTTCTTACCACCTATTCCAAAGTGGAATATAGTAGGATATGAAGGCTCGTTTGCGCCGCTCGCCACAAGCGATGTCAAGGTCCAGCTACCTTCACGTGTCGTTAACTTCTCAAGGTCTTCCATATATAAAGGCAGATTCTCTTCATGATTATATCTATCTCCAAAAGTATAATATGAAGTATAAGGGCGCAACTCTCCTATCTCACGACTTATATAGTTAAAACCTCCGATAAGTGCCAAATAATATGAGAAGTTACCGATACAGGCATCAACAAGACTTGAAGGTGAAACGATAGTTATCTTGGAATTTCTGTCGATGAAATATCCGTAAGGGCGATTCACTATGCAATGTTCTATTGCCAGGCTGTCTTGAGGATGTTCATCGATGGTTTGTGTCGTCGCGAGATTTATCAAACGGAACTCTTCAGACGATTCAACGGCGTCGAAAATATCATCGGTCTTCATTCCCATGCGAGCCTGAATGTCGCAGATAGAAAGATATTGCGGAACAACTTGGAATCCTGTTGGTCTGTCGAGTTTGCGTTCGAAAGCTTTATGAAGTTTTTTGATATTATCTGCCACGTCCTCTTTATGCAGTTCATTTTCCATCGCCTCAGAAAAGCCTGCTCCTATAAGACCGGCAGGAACAGCGAACAATGCAATTCCTAAGATACCAATGACCGTTGCTATCATCTTGCCAGCAAATGTAATTGGAGGAGTGTCAGCAAAACCTCCCGGGTCGCCGATGTATTGCGCAAATGCCCAGACAACAGATTTCCATCCATTGTCATAGACATCTGGCTGCACCGCATGTTCATAAAAGAACAAGACAAAAGAAAGCATTATAGTGACAATTGCCAGAAACTGCAACGAAATCAGCATTTCCCTTGATTTAGATGAAATGGCAATCTTTAGCAAGCGGAACGAACGCATATATCGGAACACTCGCAAAAGACGTAATACACGCAACGACTTCAAGATATAATACGGCAAAGGCAAGAATAACGACAGATAGAATGAATATGTCGATATAACATCGATGAATCCGTAGAATGTAAAACAATACCTCACCCTGCCCCAAAAGCCTTTATACTTAGGGCTGATTTCATCGGCAGCCCAGATGCGAAGCGTGACTTCTATAGTGAAAACAACTACAGTGAAAATATCTATGACATTGAGTATCTTCTGACATAGAGGAGACACATCAAATGTAGATATGAATACTGAAATTGTGCTTATTACTATCAATCCTATAATAGCGTAATCCACATAATTTTCCCACTGCTTAGTGCGTAAATTATCATCAAAAACACTTGCTAGTTTCTTCTTAATTTGTTCTTTCTTTGTCATACAATTCATTTATTAAAATTAAAACAGCTTTCACCATATCTGTCAGATTCAACCTTGGCTTTGATGGTTTCGCCGATGGTTGATCTTCATAAAACGGAAGATGAATGAATATGGCATTCATCGAAGGATTGTTTGAACACGCCAGAAGCGCTTCATAATAAAATCTATTACAGACATATAATCCGCATGAATTAGATATCTTCACTTTAATATCTTGGTTCTCGATAGCAGAACATAATTTCTTTATAGGCAGACTTGTTCTTAAAGCAGCCGGTTTATCTTCATATATAAGTTCTTCGTCAGGACAATAGCCGTCATTGTCGCAAATCTTGGCATCCATGAGGTTTAATGCGAAACGTTCTAATTTTATCTTCTCGCTTCCACCCGACTGTCCGAGCAAAATAATCAAATCAGGATTATGATTTGCTATGGCTTTATGAAGAGCATCAGCGACATGTGAAAAACTGACAGGCATCTGCTCTGTAACAATCTCGAATGCCTCACTTTTATATGAAGACAATATTTTCGCTACTTCCCATGATGAATTCTCATGATAGTCCCAATATGGTTCAAAACCTGTTATTAGAATACGCATTTTATACTATTTTAAAATCAAATCATTTCATTAAAATATTCCCAGATGAAGACCATCGCGAGAGTGTCTAACTCACAATATCGTAGCAATGCCTCCTCTAAAGCCTTTGTAGCGACGTCATCGCTGAATTGCAGTTTGGAATATGCAGCCAAGGCCGCTCCTCCGTTGCACACCGACTCGTCTAAAGTGCTTTCATATCTCTTTATCTCGTCTTCATCAACATCCAGAAATTCAGATATTTTCTCGAGATGTTTGTATGGATTTTCCACATTTCCGTCTTCATCATAACTTATCCAAATCTTAGGATTCGTGCTGTCATAGTTCTGACTTATGATTTCCGTACCATAAACAGGTCTCGAATACTTTTCTTTTAAAAGCCTGCTCGAATTAAGCACGGCAGGAAGCACAACCTTAATGGAATTACTTCCTTTCATTGATGGATGATAATAGTATTTTTTTACCACATCCCACAAATCTATCATATCCCTCTCGCCCACATGCTCATCCTTATGTGTTATCGTATCAATGAAATCCATCAGCGCATTCTTATCACACTCTTCGCTTTTGTCGAGTTGTTCATAAATGCATCTGAGGATTGTATTCTCGTGGTTGGAATAACGGAACACCGAACCGTTGTCGTTTTCCAGCTGACGTTTCAGTTCTCTTATAAATTCAAAGTTAGGAAAGAATCCTTTCTTTGTGTTAAGATATTGACCGATATGTTTTATAGTTCCGTTTTTTTCGATGATATGATGTGAAAACTGAAATGCCACTTGTTCATAAGGATGAAGTCCTTTATAGAAAGGTAGAGCTACGGAAGTAGTCTCGAAATCTATCATATGGAGAGGATACACCCATCCCGACATCTCTTTTCTTAATCCTTCAACGTCGATGTAAGTTCCATCTTTCAGATTAGGTTTAAAAGGTCGCATCATGTTGTCATTATTCGTAGCCAACGCTATTTGCAGCAGCTTACGTTCAACATGATGCAATCCCTCAGATTCTTCTGACGGTTTAAAGTCACCTTCCGACAAGTCTTCCAGAAAATACTTTTCCTCGACGATAAATTTATTTCTTTTTATATATGCGCCCCATAAATCCTTCACAAGCGGTTTTTTAAAGTCTTCGTCTTTAAAACCAGCCATCTCTTTCCAGCATTCCTTATAGCCGTCCTTAAGTCCCGACGGCGTTTCGTCTGTGGTATAGAAAGGACAAGAGAAACACTTAGAACCTATTTCTGTTTCGGCTTTTGTACGATTGCAATAATGCTGCGACATGGCGTTAACGAAAGGCACAAACGTATTGCCCATCACTTTATCCTGTTCGCCAGTCTCCCCTTTTATAATCATATCGCAAATCTCATCCACGTCGAATGGCGTAAGTACGTGAGCCGCATTCCTAAGATTTTCTGCATCAGCTGTCCTTTCAATCTTAGACCTGTTATTTTTATCTTTGACGATGCGGAAACACTGGTTCATACCATCGACATCAGCCACTTTTCCTTTGTCGGCCATCATCAGAAACGCCTTCACTTTAAATTTCTTATTAGGATATAAGTCTTTCAAAGCATTCACTACCACCCATTTCTGAAACGCCACATCATACAGATATTCCCTTATGCCGGAAGCCACCTCACCTTTCTTGTTCAGAAAACTATCTTCTTCAGTCCATGACTTAGCCTTGACCTCAACCAGCTCAATATCAGTTCCTGTTTTCTTCAGTATATCAACACGGACGAAACAGTCCTTATATCTGAAAGCAGCTTCAGCAATATTTACATCCGATAGCTTCAGACGCTCATTTGTTACATTTATCGAAGACTGATAATCTTTCTCTTTGATGTCGTTGGCATCATCCACGCCATAATATATTTTAGCCAACTCACCCACTTGGAAGCCGCCTTCCGCAAGAGCCATCAAGAAGCTATCGTCGTTATTTTGATTGGCATACGATTCATCGCCATAATAATAAAGTTGCCTTGGACATGTCAAGGCAACTTTAAATGCCGATTTTGTAAAAAGTTTCTGTTTCATATATAATATATTACATTCAGAATCTTCATACTATCATCGAATGATTATTTCCATTCATCTTTTTTGCAGCCGTCGGCTTCGCACTTTCTGTTAAATGAGCTCAAAGTCATAGCATCGCCTTTTTCTCCTGTATAGAAGCGTTTGCCTTCTGCTGTTGTATAACAAACTTGAGCATAGAGACCGAAGATTTCTTCGAATTCTCTTTCTAATGTGCGGATAAGCTTATTACCTGTAATAGTGATTGAACCAGGATTATTCTTAGTACGGACTTTAGCGATTGTTTGAGAATAATCGACTTTAGATATTGAACCACCTGCTGCTACGGTTTCTTTATCACTCATAGGACAGATAGTCAATCTGAGAAATGGATATTTTTCATTGAATTCTCTAGCGAGAGTTTCTACTTTCTTGTTACCAGTAACGCTGATTTCTGCTGCCATAATTATAATATTTTAAAGATTAATAATCAATATGCGAGTTCAATTTCTGGTTCTTCTCTGATAAGGTCAGCGAAAAGAAGAACTGCTTGCGCTTCATCGAGTCCGAGTGCTGATGCGATAGCGAGGACATTGTCGATTTCCTCAACGCCAACAACGCCGTCAATTGTGATAATCTGAAGGGCTGCTTCATAAAGCATTGCTGCTTCATCGTCATCAACTTCTGCTGAATGTTCGAGGATGTAGTTATTAACTTGTTCTTCATCCATTGTTCCGAGTTCTGCCACAGCTGCGTCAATTTCTTGTGCGAATAAAGCAGCGTCAAGTTCGAAAGCTTCAGCGATTTCTCCTACAACGATTTTTTCTGCCTCGTCGTATTCTCCGTCAGCCCAGATTGCTGATGCAACTAAAGCTGCAATGTGTTTTATGTCTGTATTCATAGTGTTCTGTCTTTTACTTAAATAATCTTTTAATTCTGTTTTTCAAACTGTTTTTCTCTTTACGGGCTTTTGCCATGCGTTCGCAAATAGCTTTACCTTCCTTTGTGCGTTTGTCAACACTACCATCTTTGGTCTTCTTGACTGTAGTTTTCTTTACTGCCATAATTTTAATGTTTTATGTGATAATTATTTTCTTAATCTTGCTAAAGATGCCTTAGCGGATTCAATCTCTCGTTTATATCTTTCGATATCACGGTCGTGACTAGCCGCAGCATCTACTTTAGATTTTCTCCAAGATGCTTTTGAAGATGGAGAGGTTGCACTCTTTATATATCTTGCATATCTCTCATTATCTCTCTTTTTCTCTTCTTTTTCTCTTGCGATAGCAGCACGCAAGTCGATAATCTTTTTTTTGTAATACTCTTTGCTCATAATACCCTGTATTTTATGGTTTAATTCATTATCAACATAAACACAATCTCCAAACTACATCTCTTTTCAGGAAAACACAAAAAAGAAACGTAGGCTCGTAACTCTTTTCTGATGATAGGTCCTAGGAAAACCGCGACAAGGAAAAAAGCAACAGCCTGCGCTAAAGCCAGCATACGTTGGGATACGTACGCACGAACCAGCGGAAGCATCTGCCATCTCTTGTCTTAATGAATTTCCTAGGTTCATCATCGAGAATGACAAACACTCACGTGTTAATCGAATTATGCTACACAAGGACAAAAGTAAATAAATATGTATATTTTAAAAATTTCTTTTTAGTTCTTTTTTGATTCTTTTCAGATTAGTCACTTTGTACATTCGGCGAATGAGCAGTCACACGTCCGTATGACTCTACGGGAGGCAAAGATTTTAGACATTCACCTTTTGTCGTTAGTCTTTTGACCTTAGACCTAATAGGATTTATCACACAATAACCATTTCCACAAAGGAACAATTTCAACAACTTTGTCATTGACTTCTATCGTTTGTTCTTCATTATAAGTAATTATAAGCAAGCGTTTTGCATTAAGATGCTTAGCGACTTTCAACAAAGATGAGACTTCACGATTTCTCGTTTCCGCATTTGCTATAGAATAAGCTACTTGTATCAAGCATTCCTGTGATGGAACATAAAAATCAACCTCAACATTTTTGTTATAGAAATACACCTCATCAAAAAAGTGCTTCTTCAACTCTATCGCAACCCTGTTTTCCAACAATGAAGTTTCTGAATCTATCAGAAACAAATTCAATATACCATTGTCACGGAAATAGTATTTTTTCGAGCTCTCTTTTTCCGCGAACTTAGCAGCATAATTCGACATACTAAACAACAACCAACTATCTTCCATAAATCGCACATAATCAATCACGGTAGAAGTCTGTATCTTCTGTCCTGCTGATGACACTATATTGGCAAGACGATTGAACGATGAAGGCTGGTTAATGCTTTCCGACATTTTTTTTACAAGAAGCTTCAAAGAAGTCTCGTTGCGCACTTTATATCGAGCAATTAAATCGCCAAGGAAAATCTTTTGAAAAAGCACCGACAACCAAGAGCGTTTTTCTACCAAACGGACACTTTCCGGGAAACCTCCGTAATAGAAATAAGATGGAAAAATACGCTGTATATGGTTCACTATTTCGGAATCATATTCCCAATTATTTTTTAAAATCAAATTATTAGCCTTTAGATATTCCACTAATGAATATGGATAAACTTCCTGAATCATATAACGTCCGCCCAAAGTAGTGGCGACCTCACTACTCAACATTTTGGCATTGCTACCTGTCAGATAGACTCTGTATTGCTCATTCGCCAATCTGCGAGCGAAATGCTCCCAATGTGGTATATTTTGTATCTCGTCTAAAAAAATAATTGGTTTACAATCATTAAGTTGATAATGAGCTTGTAATATCGAATCCAAATCATCAAGAGTTATATCAAACAAACGTTCATCATCTAAATTGACATAAACGATCTCATCCATCTGATGTCCGTCACGAAGCAGCTGATGAATCCTCTGATACATCAAATAAGACTTACCAGCTTGACGAAGACCTACAAACACATAATTCAGATTGTCATCCAATATAATATCACGCTCTACATACTCAATTCTACTTATCAGACGTCTATTGTCAGTGATGATTTTCTTTAATAACTCTATTTTCATATCCATTGTATTTTTATTTTTATGTATTATAACACATAAAATCATTGTATTTTTATACATTATAAAACACAAAAATCATACTACAAAAATAGTATTTTTTTATTTCCCCGCAAATTTTAAATGGCATTTCTTCCGATTTCCCGCAATTTATAAAAAATTGCAGTCACACGTCCGTGTGACTCTACGGGAGATGAGGACTTTTTATGAATATACTTCCTTTTTGATTGTATCAAAGTTCATTTATCTTATCCAAAAGAAAATCTTCGATATTGATATACTGCACGCCTTTGTCGTCGGTCCATGACAAAACATTATCACGTACCACTACAATTTTAGTATAAGAATCATCTATTCTATTTAAAGAATTAACTTCTTGCTTACGTTTATCTTCATCAGCCACTGTAAGAGCTGATTGAATATAATATCGTTTCTCCGTTTGATTAACGACAAAATCGACTTCCAACTGCGAACGTACTTTCTTGCCATTCTCATCTATGTGATTATATTCTACAACACCAACATCAACATTAAAACCTCTCGCAATGAGTTCATTGTAAATGATGTTTTCCATGATATGATTTTCTTCCTGTTGGCGAAAGTTGAGACGTGCATTCCTCAACCCAATGTCTGTAAAATAATATTTCAGCGGAGTGTCAATATACGAGCGACCTTTTATGTCGTAACGATGTGACTTACACAGTATATAAGCGTCAATAAAACAATCCAAATACGTAGAAATAGTTTCATTCTTCACATTTAATCCTTTTACAGATTTAAATGTATTTGACAATCGAGTTGGATTAGACAAAGACCCTACTGAAGACGCAACCACATTAAGTAATTCGTCAAGAACTTCAATGTTTGCTCGCAACCTATTTCGTTCTACTACATCTTTTATGTAAGTCAACCGAAATAATTCCTGCAAATATCTTGATTTTTCTTCATAAGTGCTTTTGTGCAAAACGTATGGCATTCCTCCGAAAGTCATATACTCACGCCAAGCGTAACGTTTCTCATTCGGGTATGCAGCGTAAAACTCATCGTAGGTAAGAGGTGTAATATGAATCTCTTCTCCCCTATCTCTAAAAGCCGTAGCAACATCCGATGAAAGCATTTTGGAATTGCTACCAGTAACATAAACATCAACATGTGACAAACTTCTCAAGCCTAAAAGAACATCAACAAAAGTTATTTTAGAGTCTGATTCTTTTGGCATATAAGGATTCTTTATAGACTCAACCATCTGAATTTCATCCAACAGGATGTAATAATCCATCTCAGTATTGGCAACTTTTTCACGAAGATATGCGCCTAATTCCAACGGATTACGATAACGCACATTAATGTCGTTATCCAATTCAACAGTTATAATCTGTTCGGGAAGAACACCTTCTTGCAAAAGATAATCCCGATAAAGCACGCTAAGTAAATATGATTTACCGCAACGCCTAACGCCAGTTATTATTTTTACCTGACCATTCTTGCGACTATTGATAAGTTTTTGAAGATACCTGTTACGTTCTATTTTCATAAATTAAGGGTTATTTTTGCGGTCATCCGCATTTTTACCCTGCAAATATATAAAAAAAAAGATTAAATAAAACAAGAAAATACAGTAAAAAGTAAATAAAGATATAATGTCTTTTATACTTCGTCTGTCAACGGACAACGGTCAACAGACTTTGTACATTCGATGAATGAGCAGTCACACGGACGTGTGACTCTACGGGAGGCGACACTAATTTCGACTAATCATATTTCACCTTAACCATATTGACAAATTCGTTATAAAACGCGTTATAATTTGAGGTCATCTCTAAGAAGGCTCTTTGTTTAAGTTCGTCGTCGGTGAGAGTATAAACTTTGTCGTTCATATATTGGGTATATTCTTCTGCAAATTCAGTCATCAATTTCGAATATTCTGAAAGTTCAATATAACCTTCAGCGTCAGTGTGTGATTTCAAGTCGTTTATGAAATCTTCAAAAAATGCTCTGATGTCGCTCTTTATCTCAGCAATCTTAGCTTCCTTAACCGCAATTTCTTTTCTCTCAGCATTTTCTTCTGAAAGATATAGATATGTAGGAAATGCCGCAACTAATAGAATCACAATAACAGCTAAGTTTTTCCAGACTTTATTTCTATCGTTCCATTTTCTTTGCAAGGAACTTATATCTGGATAACGACTGCCGACATTTTCTTTTATACATTTATTAATAATACGTTTGTATCTTCCATCAAAAATATCTTGCATGATTATTCCGATGGAATAAATGTCGCTGCGAGCGTCGATTTTTTGTTTTGACGTGGCAAGCCGCGTCCTTATATCTTGTGAAAGAAGTTCCGGAGATGCGTATCTCTGCGTGCATCCTAATGTCTTCAAGACATAAAAGGCGTCATTGTCGGCGAGGCCGAAGTCGATTATCTTCAACGTGTTATCTGCTCTTGTAATGAGGATATTCTCCGGCTTCAGGTCGTTGTGTATTATTCCTCTTTTATGAAGATAATTGACAGCAGAGAGCAACTCACCGAAGATTCTCTGTTTTGTCTTCAGCGATGGTTTCTCCAAAAGGAATTCGTCTAATGTCCTTCCTTCTATATATTCCATCACAATTCCCTCGCCTTCTGGCAGATTTCTCTCGTATGTAAAAACATGCACGATGTTAGGATTGTCGCAGCCTATTGAGATTTCATACTCGCGACGAAGCATCTTCTGCTGATACTCGGAATTGTCTTTTGTTGTCTTTATCAAGAAGTATTTTCCATCACGACTAACACGCCACAACTTAGAATACGCTGTGGTTTTCAACAATTTATAATCGTGAAAATTATCATTATCTTTTTGTAAAAAGACTTCTTTCTCAAATATTCCGCTCTCCTTCGTCATGATATATGTTTAGTCTGTCAAAAATAATCATATTTTTGTAATGAAAAAAAATAAATTAAAAACAAAGACAATGTACAATGAAGTCACACGTCCGTGTGACTCTACAAGAGTTCGTTGTACCACAAAAAAACATGACTATAAAAAGCGACATACCTCAGATTTACGCCTTACGTGAGCGTGTGGAAGAAAAGTTGGGAAAGAAACTTAAAGTTCACTCCGACTTCGTTGAACTTACTTCACTCATCGAGATGGAGTTACGACAGCATATCTCAGAAACGACTTTGGAAAGAGTCTGGAATTATTCGACAAGAGCATACGATAGCGTCTCGTTAAGAACTCTTA
>SUWT01000048.1 GCA_015061335.1 Lentimicrobiaceae bacterium
CGATCTAATCCTCCGACTCCTATCACGACATCAGGTTTAAATCGCTTTAAGATCCTGCGAGCCTTTATCATACTACTTATCAATTTAAAGGGAAAACTAAGATTATCGATAGATAATTCTCTTTTAAAACCGCTAATCCATAATCCTTCGATGGGATATCCGGCTTTAGGAACTCTATCCATTTCCATACGATTTTCAGCTCCAATAAATAGTATGTCAGCCTGAGGATAACGTTTCCTCAAGCAATCGGCTATCGCAATGGCGGGGAAGATATGACCTCCTGTGCCGCCACCGCTAATTATCACTTTGAGAGAGTTCGATTTCATCTGTCTTAATATCTGTTTTATTAACTTCTTTTGAAACACTCAATATCACTCCTAAGGCAAAACCCGTGAACATCAATGATGTACCACCCATACTAATCATCGGTAACGGCTGTCCTGTCACAGGAAGAACACCTACTGCAACACCCATGTTTGTCATTGCCTGCATCACTATCAAAAGACCAAGTCCAAATGCCAAATAACCTCCAAAAGATTGTGGCATTTTCACCAATATCGCTATCACTCGATATAGAAGTATAAGGTATAGGAGCATTACAAATATACCGCCAGCCAAACCATATTCCTCCAAAATTATTGCATATATAAAATCTGAATATGGATGAGGCAAAATATTACGTTGGGTACTCTTTCCAGGTGTCTTACCAAAAAAGCCGCCCCCTGCAATAGCTATCTTTGAATGAACAAGCTGATAATCCTCTTCATCATAATTGATAGTAGTGCCATCATCTACCTTTTTAAACGACTCAACAAAATTTTCAACTCTGTTAACCCAAGTATTTGTTCTACCTCTCTCTTCCTCAGGTCTAGATAACATTATTGACATGTAGATAATTATTGCGACAATACCTATACCAATAAATATGAGAATATGTTTCATGTTAATTCTTCCTACAAAAAGGATTATCATACAACAGGCAAATAAAATTGCAGCTGTCGAGAAGTTCTCAGGAAAGATAAGTCCAACAATAATTAGTACAGGTATCATCAAAGGAATAAAGGCATTCTTAAAATCTTTGATATTATTTTTCCTTAGGGTAAGTTCTCTAGCTATATATCCAATCAAGGCTACCTTAGCGAAATCGCTAGATTGGAAAGACACTCCAAATATATGCACAACACGTTGGGCATCATTAAGATCAGCTCCAAAGAACAATGTATATATCAACAATGGTATAGACGCAAAAAAGGCTAATTGAAAGATTCGGGAATAATAAGAATACTTCATAAGATGAGCAAAATACATACATACCAAACCTATGGCTAAAGTTCCGGCATGACGCATTAATACGTAAGTATTATTTCCACCATAACGCGCATTGGCGTATGTACCTGTCGCACTATAAACAGCCAACAAAGATGATATGGAAAGTAACATCACTATTACCCATATCACTCTGTCACCTTGAAACATCTTATTAAATGTCTTCATGTCAAATACTCTTTAGCGAACAAACACAATTTTTATAATAATCACCTCTTTCTGAATAACTAGCAAATTCGTTATTTGCCGGTCTTGATGGCGAGAAAACAACATTATCTCCTGAATGTGTTATTTTATTAGCTAGAGCGACAGCTTCTTTAACAGAATGGCAATCAATAATATTAGAATTCATCAAATTATCATAAACTTCATGAAACTTTTTATTATTCTCACCTATACAAATGATGGCTTTGACATATTTTCTTACCTGAGGAATGAGATCATCACAATCAGGATTGTCACCGTATGTTATCCAAACCACAGGAAGGTTTAAATTATCAAATGTAAACCACGATGCCTCTACCGTACATGCTGCCGAATCGTCATAATAACTAACACCATCTATCGTTTCAACGAATTCATATCTATATCTGATATTTTCAAAATCAGAGAAAGCCTGTTTTATACTTTCTTTTCTGATTTCACTCATCTTCGATGTGATTGTTGCAGCCGTAGTCATTGAAGATGTTCTTCTACCCTGTCTCGCCAATTGCTCTAATGTCATAATAATAACTTTAAAATATTTATAAATCTATCATCTAATTTTCAATGTAAGAATAGCTATTGCAGCCAATAAGATACTCACAATCCAAAAACGGAACGTAATCTTAGACTCATGATATAAGTTTGAAGAACCTTTAAACAACACTTTACATCCAGGATCATTTTTTTCAACCAGAGCTAATGACGTTCTATAGTGATCATGTACAGGTGTCCTTTTCCACAGACGTTGACGCACACCTTTTTTCTTTCCTAATCTGTAATAATATTTTTGAAGAATAACCGACAGGCTTTCCCACAGGAATACTCCACAAATAATTGGAAGAAGCAGTTCCTTATGTATGATGACAGCCGACACCGCGATAATACCACCTATTGTAAGACTACCTGTATCGCCCATAAATATCTGAGCCGGATAGGAATTATACCATAAAAATCCTATTAAGGCACCAATAAACGCACATAAGAACACCACTAACTCTTCACTTCCAGGTATAAACATAATATTCAGATAATCAGCCATTACAGCATTACTTGAAACATATGCCAGTATTACTATAGCAACGCCCATTATAGCAGAATTTCCTGCTGCCATGCCATCCATGCCATCATTAAGATTCGAACCATTAGATACTGCTGTAACAACAAAAATTGTAATTACGACAAAGAAAATCCATCCCGCCCAATATTTATATGGTTTTCCTAAAAAATTAAAGAAATCAGAATAGTTTAAATTATTATCCTTAACAAACGGAATTGTTGTCCTAGTCGATTTAACATCCGGCGACTTGACAACTATCTCTTTGTTATTCTCAATTTTAATATCCACTTTTTCATTCATTACCACCTCCGGACTAAAACGTAATGTAAGTCCGACAATAAGACCTAATAATACCTGAGCGAATATCTTATACCATCCATTAAGTCCTTCTTTTCTTTTCTTGAAAGTCTTGATATAATCATCAGCAAAACCTACTACACCCAGCAATATTGTTGTCATTATCATCAATATCATATATGTGTTCTTCAGTTTCCCTATCAAAAGGCAAGGTATCAATATTGCCGTTATTATGATAATTCCTCCCATTGTCGGAACACCTTTTTTCTGTGTATTAAAAGGATCTGTGGACTCATCTCTTTGGGTTTCAGATATCTGATGTTTCTTAAGGAGTTTAATGAAGAATTTTCCAAACCAAACAGATATCAACAATGATGTTATCGCTGCAAACAAAGCACGGAAAGTTACGTAAGTGAACACTCCTGCTCCAGGCACATCGAAATTCCTATTCAGATAATCAAAAAGATAGTACAACATATTATTTCTCCTTTAATGCATTTGTCAATTCTTCAACATCATCAAAATGATGACGGACTCCTTTTATCTCTTGATAGTTCTCATGTCCTTTTCCTGCGACAAGTATTATATCACCTCTTTTTGCTATAGCAACTGCTGTTCTTATAGCTTCCCGTCTATCCGAAATCGACAACACCTTATTATAATATGCCCCAGGAACGCCATCTTTCATCTGTCTGATAATGTCGTCCGCATCCTCAAAACGAGGGTTATCACTTGTTAAAATAAGCTTATCGCTTCTTGTAACTGCCACCTCCGACATTTCTGGTCTTTTAGAAGCATCTCTATCACCACCAGCACCTGCAACAGTGATAAGCAGTTCATTATGAGTTCTTATTTCATTAATGGTATCCAAAACATTCTTTAACGCATCTGGCGTATGTGCATAATCTACTATACCTACCACTCCAGACTCCGACTGAATCATCTGGAATCGGCCTGGAGCACTATGTAATTTCGTTATCTCTTTTAAAACATCTTCATCAGACATTCCAAGCAAGATTGCGGTTCCATATATCGCCAGAAGATTACTGGCATTGAATTTTCCTACCAAGAATGTAAAAAGTGTATTATTATTAATTTTCAGTTCCATCCCATCAAAATAACTCTCCATCACCATACCTTTAAAATCAGCATCTGTTCTTAAAGAATATGTTTTTTTTGCAGCCTTGGTGTTCTGAAGCATCATCATGCCATTCCTATCATCTAAATTAGTCAGAGCAAATGCGGTTTTGGGCAGATTATCAAAAAACTTCTTCTTAGCATCACGATAAGCAGCTACAGTATGATGATAATCAAGATGATCATGAGTTAAATTTGTAAAAACAGCACCTGTAAAATGTATGCCCGCAATACGTTCTTGATCAACTGCATGCGAACTAACTTCCATAAAGACGTATTCA
This sequence comes from Lentimicrobiaceae bacterium, assembly GCA_015061335.1. Classification (GTDB taxonomy): domain Bacteria; phylum Bacteroidota; class Bacteroidia; order Bacteroidales; family F082; genus Limimorpha. The sequence goes on from SUWT01000048.1 coordinate 4,303, forward strand.
CATCCGGCATCAACCATTTCTGAAAGAAGCCTATTCAATTCTATCTGATCAGCGGTGGTATGAGTAGATGGAATAACATTATTGTTTATTCTATTTTCTATAGTTGACAATAAGCCAGAAGGATATCCTGCATTATAAAACAAGCGATACAATAATGTTGCGATGGTCGTTTTACCATTTGTTCCAGTAACACCTACAACACGTAATTTTTCTGATGGGTTAGAATAAAACTCCGATGCCGCATAACCCAACGTTCTTGCCGTATTTTCAACAATATAATATGTCACGTCCTCGTAAATATTTTCGGGCAGCCTATCACATACTATAAGCTTACAGCCTTGTCTTACGACCGAGTCAATAAAGTCATGACCATCATTGCGAGTTCCTTTGATAGCAAAAAAAACAGTATTTTCCGATGCTTTTCTAGAATCGAAAACCAAAGACTCCACTTCTCTATCTTCTCTTCCTATCACCCTCACAATTGGGCATCTCTTTAATATATCACTGATTCTCATCATTTTAAACTTAAGGTTAAATTAATAGTTTTTCCTTTTGACAATTCCGTCTCAGCTTTAGGACTTTGTGTTTTTACTTTTCCTAGACCTGAAAAATTCACATTCCAGCCCATAGATTCAAGCAGATATACTGCATCAGTGACATTCATTCCTTTTACATTCGGCACCGTATCTGTTCCTAGAATCACAGGATCTGCATTAATTTCATCATTATGACCAGTAATGTACACCCAGTCATTATTATTCTCATTATCATTGAAAGGGATATCATTCATAGCACAATATTCCACGAAGTCATCAAAATATACCATAGAAGCGTCCGTAAATGACTTACAACTAGGGTGGTAGTTCATTTCTTCTTCCATTATACCCAAACGAGTCGCATAGACTTTCGCTGAAACCTCTTTGAATACAGGTGCGGATACTGAAGCTCCATAATATTTCTTTCCGCGTGGATTACTAACAACTATTATACATGAATATTTCGGATCATCCGCAGGAAAATATCCTACGAAAGTTGCCGTGTAATTCGTTTTATTATAACCTGACTTACCTTGTGAAATTTGAGCTGTACCTGTCTTACCCGCTACAGGAAATCCCAGTTTATTCAACGATTTAGCAGTTCCATTCTCCACAACACCTTCTAACAGAGTCTGCAAAGTCGCAATAGTCCTTTCTGAGGCGATCTTCTCATTTATGACTATGGTATCAAAAACTTGTACCACTTCATTACCATGACGGATTTCTTTCACAAACTGAGGTTTAACCATCACACCATCATTAGCGATAGCATTATAATATGTCAAGATCTGAATCGGCGTAAGCATAACCTCATAACCTATTGACATCCATGGCAAAGAAAGTTTAGACCATCTTTTATCTTTAGTATTCTTGATATCGGGTCTTGCTTCTCCTTTTATATCAAGATTGAGAGGCTCTTGTATTGAAGTCTGATAAATGAGATCTATGAATCTGTCAGGGTTATTCTCAAATGCATTAACGGTCATCGATGCCAGACCAATATTTGACGATTGTTCAAAGGCATTACGTATTGTGGAATAGCCATTCTCATCTGTAACTCTATGAGAATCTTTCATAGTTCTGCCATGAAACACCATATAATCAGATTTACCCAGATATAGTTTATCATCAATATTCATCTGAGGATTGTTTTCCAAGAGAGCAAGCATTGATACAGCTTTAAAAGTAGATCCAGGTTCCACATTATGACGTAAAGCGAAGTTATACGACTCCTCGTATTTAGCCGTTTTCTCGTTATAACTCAACGATGCCATCACTTCAACGAATCCTGATTTTACATCCATCAAGACCACACAACCTTGAAGTGCATCATTCTCAACAAGACATTTCTTGAGCGCATTTTCCGCAACATCTTGAATTTCAATATCAATAGAAGTATAAACATCATCGCCATTACGAGGAATGACATTCTCCGGAGATGCTATCGGCATCCAGAAATTACCATTGATTCGTCTCACCATCTGTTTTCCATCTTGTCCTCTCAGATAGTCATTATATGCACCTTCCAGTCCGACAAAGATATTCTCTTTTTCTCTCACATAGCCTATAGTTCTAGCAGCCAATTCATCATACGGAAGTTCTCTAGAATAATTCTTTTCATAAATGAAACCGCCTCTATATTTACCCTCTTTAAAGATAGGAAAATTACTCATTCTCTTAAATTCACCCATAGAGAGTTTATTAGCTATTTTGACGTAACGCCTCTTATTTTCTCTTGAATTTCTAAGGTATGATTCGAATTTTGATCTTGACCTGGTCTTTAACATTCGACTAAGACTATCAGATAATGCCGCTATATTATCATCAAAGACGTCTTTATCTACAGCCACCGGGTCGAAATACACATTATAAACAGGTACTGTTGTTGCCAACAATGTTCCATTCTTTGATAAGATATTACCTCTTACCGCCTCCTCAGCTCTTATATCTATCTCATTACTCTTAGCATATTCCAACAAAGCGTCTTTTTCTTTTATCTGAATAAGGAGTACTTTTATAATCACTATCAAACCAAAGATTACCAATGCTATATACACTAAATATGCTCTTAATAAGACCTCATTCTTAGAATCACTCATCATCACCTCCTTTCTTCTCCACCACAATTTTTCTCAATGGCTCAACAGACTCCTTTATACCTTTATCATTCAACATCAAAGCAAGTTCAGATTGCTTCGTAAGTTTTGTAATCTCCGATCTTAGATAAATATACTCCACATGTCGTTCTTCCACCACCCTGTTAAGCCGAGCAATCTCACGACTCATATCCTCAGCTATATATGTGTTTGTAATATTAAGCATCAGTAAAAAAACGATATATAGAATAAACGGGAACAACTTGATAACGCTATCCTTCGACAGAAAGCCGCCTCCCATTACGTCGGCCAAATATCTGCCATACGATTTTTTACTTCGTTCACTCATTTATCTCTCCTTTCTGCAATACGCAGCTTCGCACTTCTTGCTCTATTGTTATGCAAAATCTCTTCATCAGCAGGAACTATAGGCTTACTATTGACTAATTTATACGGTGTTAATTGATTACCAAAGAAATCCTTCTCCAGAATTCCATCAGCATTTCCAGTCTTCATAAAATTCTTCACCAGTCTATCTTCCAAGGAATGATAAGAAAGAACCACAAGACGACCTCCAGGTTTTAGAACATCAGCACACTGTTTCAAAAATATCTCTAACACTTTCATCTCTTCATTCACTTCTATTCTAAGAGCTTGAAATATTTGTGCAAGTACTTTATTCTCTGATCCTTTAGGCAATAATCTAGCCACAGCTTCTTTTAACTCATCAGTGGTCTCAATACGATTCATCTCTCTATGCATCACAATTGCATTAGCAATATTCATTGAATTTTTCAACTCACCATAACGTGAAAAAAGTCGGGCTAAAGATCCCACATCGTATGTATTAACGACAGAAGCTGCATCGACAGAAGCATTTTTATCCATTCTCATGTCAAGCCTACCATTGTAACGTATCGAAAAACCTTTCTCTGCCGTGTCAAACTGATATGAAGAAACACCCAGATCAGCCAAGATTCCGTCAACCTTACCGCCACAATAAAGCTGAACAAAATTTTTCATATAACGGAAATTCTCTTGGATAAAGGTAAAACGATCATCATCTATAATATTTTCTGCAGCATCCTCATCCTGATCAAAAGCATAAAGACGACCTTCTTTACCAAGAGATTCCATGATACGGCGAGAGTGACCGCCTCCTCCAAAAGTCACATCGACATAAACACCATCAGGTTTAATATTCAAACCCTCTATACTTTCGTTCAATAACACAGGAATATGATACATAAGCAATCTTTTTAATCTACAAAATCATTTTCACCCAACTTCGCACTAAGCATATTGACAAAATCCTCTTCCGAGAACTTGGCATCTTCAATCTCCATTAAAGATTTATCCCAAATCTGCATCCTATCAGTCAAAGCCGTCATCACAACATCTTTAACCAGACCACTCTTTTCCATCAAATCTTTTGGTATTTGCAAACGTCCGTTAGCATCTACTTTAACCATGCGAGCACCCGCGTTAAAACGACGAATCAGCATCACATTCTCTGGCTTAAAAGGGTTTAATTTACTCAGTTTCTCCTGCATAGAACGCCAATCACCCATAGCAAAAAGCTCAAGACATTTATCAAACAGACTGGGACGAAGAACAAATCCTTCATCAAGACTCTCTCCAAGCTGTTCTTTAAAACTACTTGGCAACAGAAGTCTTCCCTTACTATCTAATTTACAATAAAATTCGCCAATTGGATAAATCATTTCTACCATCATTTTTCAAAGTGTAAAAATAGTGCATTTTTTCCCACTTTCAACCACTTTTTTCATATTTTTTTCACTTTTTACAAAAAAAGTTATCAACATTATTGTAAACATTTACTAATGAAAGATTAACGGATAATCAAATCAGAAAAAATTCATATTTTTGCAACACAAAAGAATTATTTGAAAAGATGAACATTAAATCGGCGACATTCCTACAGAGTAACACCAAGGTCAGCAAATTACCGAATTGCGACAAGCCAGAATATGCTTTTATAGGACGATCAAACGTTGGCAAATCATCCTTAATCAACATGTTAACAAACAAAAGGCAGCTTGCTAAAACATCTTCAACTCCAGGAAAAACAATAACAATAAACCACTTCATAATCAATAACGAATGGTATCTTGTCGATTTACCCGGTTATGGATTTGCACAACGTTCAAAAAAAGATAGAGAATCATGGAAGATAATGCTTGATGATTATATCAAGAACCGCAAGAATCTCATCAGCATGTTCGTTCTAGTCGATAGCCGTATCGAACCACAGAAAATAGATTTGGAATTCATAAGCCATCTTGGTGAGTTACAGATGCCTTTCGGCATCATTTTCACCAAAATAGACAAGATAAACAACACCACACTTGAAAAGAATCTGGAAGTATATAAAACCAGACTCGCAGAAGAATGGGAAGAGCTTCCGCCAATCTTTATCACATCTTCAGAAAAAGAAATTGGCAGAGATGAGGTATTAAATTACATAGAAAGCCTGAATCAATATGACTATGGACTTTAAAATCTCAGTTTCAAGCCAAATTTATGATTTAAACCTCCGCTGATACCACCGTTCATACCATCTGAATTACCGTAGTTACATTCATAAAACAAACCGATACGTTTGCTGAAATTGTATCCTACACCAAGACCGCCATTGACGAAAAGGCTAGTGCGATTACTCATAAGATGACTAATAACCGACTTGGCACCTAACTGAAGATTAGCATAAACATCAAATCTTCTATATGATGGATTTATTATTATCGGCAGAAGATGCGCTTTTGCAGCGACACCATAATACAAACACAAATCATACTCTTTAGAGATATTTCCGTAATTTACATAATAGCCTCTGCCAATTGTGAACAAACCTGCTTCAAACCAGTTATTCAAGCCATACAACACATCAACAGAAGCCATATAATGTTCAAGACCATACTTTTGGAAAATTGCAGTTCCAATGTTTAAAGTAATGTTATTCTTGATATAAGAATCATCTGTTTGCTTCGTCTCCTGTGCCGAGACATTTCCTACTATTGCCACCAGCAATAATACGAAAGTAATTCTGAAAAACTTCTTCATAATGTACAATAAATTAACAATCTGATAACGACTGACGATATTGTATATTGTATAAAAAAAAGACGTCACTTTCTTAAAATAACGTCCCTCTAATTGTTAATTATCAATTGTTAATTGTCAATTGGATTTCTATTGTTCAAAAGTTTTAATCAGTTCTTCAAGCGGAATACCCAGATTATCAACAACCGTTCTCACTTCCTCTGCCATAGGATTATCAGGATACATCTCAAGAAACTGAAGATAAACTGCTTTTGCCTTATCTAAATCTCCAACTACACTTTCATAGACAAAGCCTTTTATATACGTCGCCATTGGCGTCATCTCAAAATCAGGATACTTCTCTATCAGGATATCAGCGACTTCAATGGCTTTTTGAGGGCCTTCAGCATTAATTCCTACGGCTACATCAAGAGCCTTGAAAAGAAAATCAGGCGACTTGGCATCATCAGGATTTTGTTCGGCATAAAGCAGATAAGCATCGACGAGATTTATAACGTTTTCTTCTTTCAACTCAACACCTTTTGCAAACACTTTCGACTCGAGCTTTTTTATCTTCTTAACCCTAATCTTATCACCGCACGATAACAACATCAACGCGACGAATAATGATAAAAATATTCTTTTCATAATAAGCTAAAACTTGGTATAAAAAACTTCATTCTACATTCTTAATTTTCAATTCTTAATTATATCCCAATCATCTTCTTCTCTTATTTGGGAATATCATCTTATAATCCACATCAACATTACCTTCTGAGATACCACGTAATTTATTCTTAAGCAACATTTTACGCATTGGTGCCACCCTATCCACATACACTTTCCCTTCAAGATGATCATATTCATGCTGGATAACACGAGCACAAATACCATCATATTCTTCTTCATGTTCGATGAAATTCTCATCCAAATAATTTATCGTTATCTTACTTGGACGGACGACGTCTTCATTCATATCTGGGAGGCTGAGACAGCCTTCACGGAAAGTCCAACATTCTTCCGAATATTCAATAATTTCAGGATTGATAAAGACTTTTTTAAAATCTTTAGCTTCCGGATAATTTTCAACGAAAGGGCTTGCATCAATAACGAACAATCTTATAGATTTATTAATCTGAGGAGCTGCAAGACCAACTCCTTCGGAATGATACATAGTTTCAAACATATCATCTATAAGCTTCTGTAATTCCGGATAATTATTATCAATTTCTTCAGCCACACGTTTTAATACAGGATGGCCGTATGCTACAACTGGTAATATCATAATGCAAAAATTTATTGTCTATTTCTTTTGATTTCCTCCGATTCCATGTACGATTGAAGTATCAATGTCGCACTTATTGTATCGACCAATGCTTTATTCTGGCGTTGTTTTTTTCCGAGACCCGCATCCAACATAGTCTGAAATGCCATTCTTGAAGTGAAACGTTCATCAAAACGTTTTATCTCCATATCTGGCAGAGCTTTACTCAATTGTTTAACAAATGGCTCTATATAACGACTTGATTCTGAAGGATTATTATGCATATCCTTAGGTTCACCTATGACAATAGTCTCGACTTTTTCCTTTTTCACATAATCAAGAATAAAGGACAATAATTCATGTGTTGGAATTGTCGTCAATGCATTTGCGATAATTTTCAAAGGATCAGTCACTGCCAATCCGCTGCGTTTTCGTCCGTAATCTATTGCCAGAATTCTTCCCATCGGTACATTTTTTTTGCAAAGATACGAAAAAAGACAACGAGACAACGAGACTATAAGTTCATTAATTAGGAATTTATGTTAGCATAATTTATTTTGCCAGCACGAAGATAACAAACAACACATTCCATACAACTGTTTTTTTATATCCATATAACTTCACTTTTTCTTTTTATAAAACAGGTTTTCTTCAAATATATTTTCTAAAAAACTTGTTGTATTACATTCGTGAGGATTTGATGATAATATAATCGCGATTATAAAACTATTTTGAAAAATAAATTTTCAGTGATGGAAAGCGTTCTTGCTTCAGCAACAAATACATTTTCACCTATGCAAAACATGTTCTCAATAAACCAATCCGGTTTAATGCAATACATTTTCTCCAACCCATTTTTCGTTTTTCGGTATATATTAATCCCAACATATCTGTCACATTCCGGTATATCATACGAAACAATATACTTATCTGAGCAACAATAAAATCGCAATGCTTTTACAATATTTCCATTTGATTTGTCTATAAACCATGTCTCATTATGCGTAAATTTTGTAACATCCATAACATACACATTGAAAGCATCCGAAAATCCTAAACACTTATGTATTATCAAATCAGCAAGATGGTCCTCCAACGTATCATTCATTAAGTCAAGAAACCATTATCTAATGGAATATAAATGAAATCATTTTCCTCATTTATCGACAGCAATGTATCCAAAGCGTTATCTATCTGTTGCTCTTTCAATAAATGATATTCATTTTCTGTTATTGTCTGTATATTTATATTTTGTGCAAATCCCAAAGAATAACACAAAGACATTATTAAAATTACAATTACCCTCTTCATTTTTTGTAATATCTTTATGTCCACAAATTTAACTTTTTTTTAATAAAACAGTTTTATTAAAATAACGTGAGTTTGATATAAAACAATTTATCAAAAATGAATAACATAACGTTATTTAATAATTACCTTTTCGTAACAAGTATCATTTGAGGTTTCAACAATAACCATATAAATACCTGAAGAGCATTTTTGGCTTAAGCTAATCTGACATGAAGAATAGTTGATTTGATTTACAGAAATCTTAATCTCTCTTCCAAGCATATCAATCATTTTCACACCTTTTATTTCAGAAACGGACTCAACAGAAATGTTATTGCCGTATGAAAGAACTGTCGGATTGATAGTGATTCCTTCACCTTTGTCATCAATTTTATCCACTGACAGATAAGTTGGGAGAATGCAATCTTCTATGTCTGAAGATACAATATAAACCAGTTCATTATCTTTATGTTGGCATATTAATTCCGAGAATGTTTCTGTATAAAAATCTGGCAATACCATCGGAAAAACTCCTTCAATAAACATGAGATTATCAATTGACAATTCTCCTCCATAAAAATGTCCGAATTCAATAATCTTTCTTCCATCTTCGTATCGCACATTTTCAACTTCAATCTCATACGGATAGTAATAAAGCGTAAATGTGTCACCTACATTTAATGACATATCGCATAATAAGATTTCTTCTTCTAAATCATTATTTTTTATATACATAAACAATCTGCCATTTTCTTGTTCTTCTCTGAAATATATGATTTCTTCAGAATACCAGAATGTTTTGTATCCATACTCATATTCCACATTTCTTGGTTCAACAAAATAATACAAATTGTCATTAATTGTAATTGTATCCTTATTGCAAATTGTAAATGTAATGTTATGGTTACTATCTATAATTACCGTATGTGAATTAATGCTTGTCGAGTCGTTGGCAAAGAATGACTGGTAAACGTAAGTGTCAAAATCTCCGCCCATAGTCGCCAATATCGGATAGCCATAGTTCACATCTTCCATCACCATCCATGAAACATACTGTTCGCTTTGTGAATTTTCAACCCATTTGTTGAGAGCTTCGAGAAGTTCGCTTACATTTTCTCCGTTCACCTCAACATTCTCCTCAAGTTGCAAATCCTCGTCAAACAACGAGCTGTTCTTCACAACACCATCATTTTCTTCATATAAAGTATAATCCTGCGAGCCATATTCAATTGTGTAGTAAGAATTTTCTATTAAAGAATTCTCTGAGTTGTAAGCCGCCACTCCTCCACTATGACCGTACATTTTCAACGGAGCTGCATAGCAATTTCTAATTGTAGCCATAAAATTTTCATTCTCAGACATATTTTTTCCCACAATACCTCCTGCATACTCTGTGCTATATGAGGATCCATATTCTGTAGATACGAAACAATTCTCTATTATGGCATCTGCATTAGCCGAAATATTTTGTCCTGCGATGCCGCCAACACATACCATACTTCCTTCTAATCTTTCTGAAATCAAGGCGCAATTGGAAATCTTAGAGTCCTTATTAATACCCACGATACCGCCGCTATAATTAGCGAAAGACATTTCCGTCTTTACAACACATCTGTCGATAAGCGTATTGTTATCAGCCATATATGCTATGCCTCCACATTCTTCATAACCGACTATCTCGCCTTTGCCAAGTTTCACATTTCTAACAACAGCATTGTCGAGGTATCCGAACAATCCAAAGTTTCTGCCTTCCCAAACATCATACATCTTGATGCCATGAATATAGAAATCCTTGCCGTCGAAAACACCTCTGAATGGATTTTCAGCAGTACCAACTGCAATCCAATTATTACCATCAATATTGACATCGTTTTCCAAAGTAACAGTAACATCTTTAAAATCATTAGCATCCTGTCCGTTAAGTCCGTTAACAACTGAGATGAGCCATGCGAGACCTTCTCCGCTTGTTATTGAAACATTGCCGTCATCACTCACGACAAAACCTTCAGGTTGAGAAGTTACAACATCAGTCCATAATGTTTCAGCTACATATTTCTCCTGAGATTGCACACCCAATGTAAAAAATAATAAAATTAGTAAATGTAATTTTTTCATAATGTGGAGATTTAGATACGGTTCCACTTTTAATATCTACAACAATGGGAGGAAACCATTTCCCATTTTTGCAGTTGTTAATTTCATTATCGTACTTTGCAAATATCATAATTATATTTCAAATTTCCAAGACATTTCAAATAATTTTTTAAAAAAATGGGAGGAGGGTAAAACACTAATAAACAAACAATTAACACGTCATCATATCAAAAAAAAAACTCAACAACCCGTATCAAATTATAAGTTACACTAACTTTTCTAACATAAAAAATATCGCAAAACGACTTATACTTAAGCACTACGCATAAACTTTTCTTATATTTGCAGATATATAAATTCAGTTATGGAAAACCTAAAGAATCTCATAGAAAGTGCTTGGAACGAGCGTTCATTGTTGGAAGACAGCAAGGTTCGTGAAGCGATAAAGGAAGTCATTGAATTATTAGACAAAGGTAAAGCTCGTATCGCCGAGAAAATTGAAGGCGAATGGATCATCAACGAATGGCTTAAAAAAGCTGTTATAATGTATTTCCCCATCAACAAGATGGAAGTGAGCGAGAGCGGCATTTTTGAATATTACGACAAGATACCTTTGAAGCGAGGTTTTGAAGAAGCTGGAGTCCGCGTCGTCCCTCCTGCTGCTGTCAGACACGGAGCATTTATCAACAAAGGTGTAATTTTAATGCCATCGTACGTCAATATTGGAGCATACGTTGATAGTGGCAGTATGGTTGACACATGGGCTACCGTTGGTTCTTGTGCACAGATTGGAAAGAATGTACATCTCAGTGGCGGCGTTGGTATCGGAGGTGTTTTAGAACCGGTACAAGCAGCACCAGTCATTATTGAGGACAACTGTTTCATAGGATCCAGATGCATTGTAGTTGAAGGGGTTAGAATTGAGGAGGAAGCTGTTTTAGGTGCCAATACCGTCATCACATCATCTACCAAGATCATAGATGTAAGCAATCCAGATCCAATAGAATACAAAGGATATATCCCAGCCCGTTCCGTTGTTATCCCAGGATCATACACAAAAAAATTCCCTGCCGGAGAATATCAGGTATCGTGCGCATTAATAATAGGTAAAAGAAAGGAATCAACAGACAAGAAAACATCATTGAATGATGCGTTGAGAGATTTCAATGTTTCGATATAAAAACAAAAAAAGACGTCTAATGACGTCTTTTTTAATTCTGGGTGGAAGATGGGACTCGAACCCACGACCCACGGAACCACAATCCGGTACTCTAACCAACTGAGCTACATCCACCGTCTGAATTCGGCTGCAAATATACAACTTTTTTTAAAAAACCAACAATAAAATTTAAAAATATTTTTTATTTTTGTTTTTTTGATAATTTCATGATGAAAAACAAGGATTATTTATCACCAAGCAGAATTGCCTTTGAACGTTTCAAAAGAAACAAAACAGGTGTCATATCATTGATTTTCATTATAATATGTGCGGCGACAGCACTGTTCGCATATTTTATCATACCTGATAAAAGTCCTTACGCAAACAATCAGATTCTTGAGATAAGCACACAAAAACCAGGCTTTGAAGTCGATATTCTGCTAATACCAAAGCAAAATATCCCAGAAAAAACATCATTTATATCGCAACTATTGAACGGCAAACCTTCAAAATACCGACAGATTCCATACGATTCTATTGTCATTAATATGGAAAACACAAAAGTTTATGTCTTTAATTCGGACAATAGTACGAATCTTAACGAAATGATAATTCCAAATAAAGAGATCGTGTCAGATAAAACTTTTAGCAGCGATGAAGAAGCTGATTCTTTCATCAGGAAAACATACACACGACATAAAAGATTTATTTTAGGTACCGATCAATTTGGGCGCGATTTTTTAAGCCGTTTATTACTTGGAACCAGAATAAGTTTCTCCGTTGGATTTATAGCTGTTTTTATGAGTATTATAATAGGTATTGTCATAGGTAGTTTGGGAGGTTTTTTCAGAGGACGTGTCGATGATATAATGGTATGGCTAATCAATGTAGTATGGTCAATACCTACTTTATTGATAGTCATAGCAATAACATTCGTTTTAGGCAAAGGTGTCGTACAAGTCTTTATTGCAGTAGGATTAACGATGTGGGTTGAGGTTGCCCGTGTCACCAGAGGACAAATTTTATCTGTAAGAGAAACGACATTCGTTGAAGCAGGCAAGGCTTTGGGTTTCAAAGATATTAGGATAATAACACGACACATCATACCGAACATAATAAATCCAATCATAGTGATATCTGCTGCTAATTTTGCATCTGCAATATTATTGGAGGCAGGACTGAGTTTCTTAGGTGTAGGTGTTCAACCACCAATGCCGTCATGGGGCAGCATGATTAAAGAAAATTACGCATACATCATATTGAACGACGCTTATCTGGCGATACTACCAGGAATAGCGATAATGGTTCTAGTGTTAGCGTTCATGCTTTTCGGTAACGCCTTGCGCGACGCCTTAGATGTAAAGAAATGATCATCTCCTTTGCTTCTTTTTGTTTCCGAAGTCGGCTGACCAGCAAGCGTCGAATTTGTCATCGT
>SUWT01000049.1 GCA_015061335.1 Lentimicrobiaceae bacterium
TCAAGGTGTTATCAACAAATCAGGAGAATGGTGCATAGAACCGAATTACTATCACATCAGCCGTGATTGGAGATATAATGGTTTCAGAACATACTCAGAAGAAGCACTGCAGGGCTACATAAACAAGGACTTGAATGTAATATTTCCCGACGAATATTATAATATCGACATAACATCCGACGGCTATATTCTGACCAAGGACAACCGCATGTGGAAAGAAGATTTCGACGGCAACGTAACTATTCCTTTCATGTTCGAATTTATGAATAATATGGATTATGTTGTCGGATATGACAATGAAGGCAACGAAATATACAAGTTGTCAGACACATATAAATATTATTATGTCGCTGATCTTTGTGGCATATACAATGTCAAGACACAAGAGGTTGTCACACCTGCAATTTACACCGATGTAAATATGCTTGGCGAAGATATGTTCGAAGTTGAAATAGATAACTGCGGAACTTATATTTTCATACCACAACAATAGACATTAATTGTTAACTGTCAATTGTTAATTGTAAACTGTTAACTATTAACTTTCAACATTAAAACTACTCTAAACTATTAACTCTAAACTCTAAACTTTAAAAGGAGGGCGTTCCGCTCTAAGATTTTGTCTTATTGCCTCAAACACGATTTAGGCAGGTATTCTGTGCCACCGCACTCCATACCTGCCTATTTCTCTCATATGGCGCTGCCATACTGTATATGTATAAGCCCTTCGGGCTACTTGGTACAACTCCACATCACTTCTTGCTCCACGTCGTTCCTTCTTTACCGTCTTTCAAGACGATGTCGAGAGCGGCGAGTTTGTCTCTGATGATGTCACTGGTAGCCCAGTCTTTCTTGGCACGTGCTTCTTTTCTGATGTCGATTATGGTCTCCATCAAGCCATCGACCAAACCATCATCGCCACCTGCTTCTGAATCTAAAAGTCCTAAGATGTCGAAGACAAATGACTGGAACAATTGTTTTAATATCTCCAATTCTTGTGCGTTGATCTTGGCGTGACCGTCCTTCACAGAGTTGACGATCTTAACAGCTTCAAAGAGATTAGCGATTACGACAGGGCTGTTAAAGTCGTCATTCATGGCTTCGTAACAAGCATCCATTATTTTTTGTACTCCGAGTTCTTCTGCACTTTCTGTAGCGACAAGATTGTTAACGAGTTTCGTGGCTTCCATGAGACGTTTGTAGCCTTTCTCTGCAGCTTGTAATGCCTCATTGGAGAAATCGAGGGTGCTACGATACTGAGCCTGAAGCACGAAGAAACGTATCGTCATAGGTGGATAAGGACGTTCCAAAAGCGGATGGTTACCTGCGAAAAAGTCTTCAAGTGACATCGCATTGCCCAATGACTTACCCATCTTCTGACCGTTCAAGGTAATCATATTGTTATGCATCCAATATTTCACTGGCTGTTTACCGCCGTTGAATGCCATCGACTGAGCTATCTCTGATTCATGATGAGGGAAGATAAGGTCCATGCCGCCACCGTGAATGTCAAATTGTTCGCCGAGATATTTGCAGCTCATGGCAGAACATTCGGCGTGCCAGCCTGGGAATCCCTCGCCCCATGGCGAGTTCCAGCGCATGATATGTTTAGGCTCGGCTTTCTTCCACAATGCGAAGTCGGCACCGTTTCTCTTTTCCAACTGACCGGCAAGTTCGCGGGTGTTGTTGAGCAGCTCTTCCACATTACGTCCAGAAAGCATTCCATAACGGAAATCCTTATTATATTTTTCTATGTCGAAATAGACAGATCCGTTTGATTCATAGGCGTAACCTGCGTCAAGGATTTTCTGTATCATTTCTATCTGCTCTATGATATGACCCGAAGCGTGAGGCTCTATGGATGGACGCAACACATTAAGTTTATCCATGCTTGCGTGGTAGCGGTCTTTGTAATATTGAGCCACTTCCATCGGTTCCAAGTTCTCAAGGCGAGCCTTCTTCGCGATCTTGTCTTCGCCTTCGTCGGCATCGTGTTCAAGGTGACCTACGTCGGTGATGTTACGCACGTAACGTACTTTATATCCTAAATGTTTGAGATAACGGAACACAAGGTCGAAGGTGATGGCAGGACGGGCATGACCTAAGTGAGCGTCGCCATATACGGTAGGACCGCAGACATACATTCCCACATGAGGAGCGTTGAGAGGCTTGAACAACTCCTTAGAGCGAGTCAAGCTGTTGTATATAAAAAGGTTGTTTTCCATGATAACTTATATTTTCAATAAGTGCAAATTTACGATTATTTTAATTAAATGAGCATAAATATAAAGTTATTTTTTAACGGTATTTTTTATACCAAGAAACAATATTATTGATGTAGATTCGTTAAAGGTTTATTAAATTTTATAAAATAATAAAAAATGAGAAGAAAAATTTTCATGTGCTTAGTAATAAGTCTTTTATTCAGCACGATGCTTAAGGGACAAACTGAAAAAAAGTCTCGCCAGAATTTTCCTCGTCATGAGGTGTCATTATCTTACGGTGATGTACTTTTAGCCATCAGTCCAATTTATGACAAACCAGGTACCTCTTTCTATCCTAATTACAGTTGGTTCGCTCCAAATACATATCATGGTGACGAAATTTCGCCAGGTGCTTTTTCTTTATCTTATATGTATGCACTAAAAAAATGGTTATGGTTAGGAGTTTCTACAACATACACTTCGTTTCTCCAGAATATATATGATTTTTCTCACCAGAAAGTCGCAACAGATTCAGGACATAAACTGGCTATAGTTCCGATGGTACGTTTCATGTATATCAATAAAGAAAACTTCAATCTTTATTCAGCTTGCGGTATAGGTGCTTCTTTTGGATTATACAACAATGCAGAAAATGATTCATGTAGTCTCACATGGCATCCTGTGATTCAATTAACAGGTGTCGGAGCTTCTGTCGGAAAACAATTACGCGGTTTCGCAGAATTAGGTTGCGGACCTCGCGGCATAATCAACTGCGGCATTCAATATCATTTCGGAAAATAAAACAATCTAATAATCTTAAAATACATATAACAATGAAAAAGTTAATATCTTTTACTATATCATTATTTCTCTCCACATCATTATTCATTTCATGCACAACAGATGTAGGAGATGATATCAATCAACTTACGGCAAGAGGTAAAACTATGACAGATGAATGGAACAACGTTACAAATTTCATTCTCAATTGTTATGCTGATATTGCGTTTAAACTAAATCATCACATAGAGGATAAGGACTTAGACACTGAAGAAAGACAAATAATGCAACATACAAATGATGGCATCTGGAACGTATATGAAAACGGAGAGTTAGTTTTTTCAGTAAATACTCACGGACAGCCTTTAGACAGCATTGGATCACAATGGGAGTTAACATCTTACGCTTATTATAGTGACTTTGGATTACGTCAAGACGATTTCACTGTTAATTTCATCATAACATGTATAGATACACATAGTTGGAATATTTATTCCATTAATAAAGATATTCCAGAATACTTCTTCGATGTGAATATGTCATGTAATGACACACCTCATACATTAATTAACTATGCATTTAAGCTTTCCGGCAAAGGTAACTTATCTATAAGATCATACGAAAACTACGATTACTACTCACAATATTATTATTATGAAGATACAAGAAATAGTCCTTACTATCCATATATAGAAGAATATATAGATCTGCACTTTGAAACGGAAACGACTCTTCATAGAACATACTACTACTGGAGTAAAGGTATTATTAATATCATAGCTCAGAATAGAGAAGAAGAAACATCTTCAACACGAGCAGAGTTTAACAGAAAGAGTTCATCAGAATACATTACAATAATAACTTACGGTGGAATAACCGAGGATTGGTATAGTTACTATTACTATTAAAAAACTTTTGCCTTTTATTTTCTGTCATTTGACTTTTTTATTTATATTTGCGTGTTGATAAAACATCATTAAGAATTTCTTAACACACAATGTTATGTATAATAAATTTCAAGATTTTTTAAGACAAGAATTAGCTCAGATAGAAGCTGATGGTCTTTACAAGAATGAACGTATTATTGAGAGTCCACAAGGAGCAGAAATTATTGTAAAAGGCAAAAAATGCTTGAATTTCTGTGCAAACAATTATCTTGGTTTAGCTGACAATCCAGAACTTATCGAGGCTGCCAAGAAAGGCATGGACGCTCGTGGTTTCGGCATGTCATCAGTTCGTTTCATATGCGGCTGCCAAGACTTACACAAACAATTAGAAGAAAAGATTTCTGAGTTCTTCGGCACAGAAGACACTATTTTATATGCTGCATGTTTCGACGCTAATGGCGGCGTATTCGAACCATTGTTAGGACCAGAAGATGCTATCATTTCTGATGCTTTGAATCATGCCTCCATCATCGACGGCGTACGTCTCTGCAAAGCACAACGTTTCCGTTATGCTAACGCCGACATGGCTGACTTAGAGGCTCAGCTTCAAGCCGCTAAAGACTGCCGTTTCAGATTAATTGTCACAGACGGCGTATTCTCAATGGACGGCAACGTATGTCCTCTTGACAAGATTTATGAACTCGCACAAAAATATGACGCAATGGTCATGGTTGACGAGAGTCACTCAGCTGGTGTTGTCGGTGTAACAGGTCGTGGCGTAACAGAACGCTTCAACTTAAGAGGTGAAATTGAAATCTTGACAGGAACTCTTGGCAAGGCTTTCGGCGGCGCCATGGGCGGCTTCACAACAGGCAAGAAAGAAATCATTGATATGTTACGTCAACGTTCTCGTCCTTATCTCTTCTCTAACTCAATGGCACCAGGCTTGGTAGCGGCAGGCATCCGTATGTTCGAAATGATGAGCGAGACTAACGAACTTCAAGATAAGTTACACGCTAACACAGAGTACTTCATCAAAGAAATGGTAGCAAAAGGCTTCGACTGCAAACCATCAGAGTCTGCAATATGCGCAGTTATGTTATATGATGCTCCTCTCTCACAGAAGTTCGCGGCCCGCATGCAAGACGAAGGCATCTTCGTGACAGGCTTCTACTACCCTGTGGTACCAAAAGGACAAGCACGTATCAGAGTACAAATTTCAGCAGCTCACGAAAAAGAACATCTCGACAAGTGTATCAACGCTTTCGTAAAAATAGGTCAAGAATTAGGAGTTATAAAATAATTAATCCAAGGTAGGAATCTTTTGGCTCCTGCCTTTTATTTTTCTTAGTCATGAAAAAGATATTAATCATTGGTTCCGGCGGACAAATCGGAACAGAATTGGTAAAGAAACTTCGTGGCATATACGGCAATGAAAATGTCGTTGCCAGCGACTTACGTCAATTAACAGGGGAAATAGCAGAAAACGGTCCTTTCGAAAGAATCGACTCTACCAATATGATGCAAATCATAGAAGTAGTCAAAAAATATAATATAGACACGATCTACAACCTCGCTGCTATCCTTTCAGCTACAGCAGAAATGAATCCTATGTTAGGTTGGAACGTCGGTATCGGCAGCTTGGTAAACTGCCTCGAGGTAGCACGCGTATTCGGTTGCGCCGTGTTCACTCCTTCTTCAATAGGTGCCTTCGGTCCTGACACCCCAAAAGATATGACACCACAAGATACGATCCAACGTCCTAACACAATATACGGTGTCACAAAAGTCACAGGCGAATTGTTGAGCGACTATTATTTCAAACGTTTCGGCGTTGACACTCGATCCGTCCGTTTCCCAGGCTTGATCTCAAATCTCACCCTGCCTGGCGGTGGAACAACAGACTACGCTGTGGAGATTTATTACTCAGCAGTAAAAGGTGAGAAGTTCATCTGCCCATTGGAAAAAGGCACTTTCATGGATATGATGTACATGCCTGACGCATTAGACGCTATGGTCGATATCATGGAAGCTGACCCAAGCAAACTCATACACCGCAACTCATTCAACGTGACTGCAATGAGTTTCGACCCTGAAATACTTTATAACACTATCAAGAAATATATTCCTAACTTTGAGATGGAATACAAACCAGAACCTATCAAGCAGGCTATCGCCAACTCATGGCCTAACAGCTTAGACGACAGCTGCGCACGCAACGAATGGGGCTGGAATCCAAAATACGACTTAGATAAGATGTCAGTCGATATGATAGAGACATTAAAAATAAAATTGGGGCTTTAAAGCTCCAATTTTATATTTAACAGATTAGCGAACCCAGGTCTGCGACCTTCCTATCCAGCCACGCTTGTCTAAAGAACCTCGTAAAGTTATGGTGTCATCGTCTTTGTTATAATAGATCTTACCATAATAATTCTTTTTACCTTCAGGTTCGTAAATAATGCCGTTTTTCAACATCCCATCATGTTCTTCCATGTCCTTGATAACAACCATATTCTCAAAGCCGGTGTCTTTCAACTCCTGCCCTTTCCAAAAGACTCTCAGAATCTTTCCGTAATAAAGACCATTCTCAGCCTGATAAAATTCAACTATTCCTTTTGTCTCGCCAGTCACATCATCAACAGTACGCCACTCACCTAAGATCTTTTCAACTTGCGCCGATACCATCATCGAACTCAAAAGCAATGCTACTAATATAATAAGGTGTCTCTTCATATTTTTTAAGTCAATAGACTCTTCCAATAACTTTTAATTTATTCTATAATATTCAATTCCTAATTCCTAATCAATCCTTCAATGACTTCTGGATAATGTCTGTATTCCAAAACATGAATCTTAGCAGCCAGGCTGTCTGGAGTTTCTCCTTCATCCAATTCGACTTTAGCCTGGAAAATAATATCTCCGCTATCATAATGCTCGTTTACATAATGTATTGTTATACCAGAATATTCTTCCTTTGCCGCAACAACAGCTTCGTGCACATGCTCCCCATAAAAACCCTTACCTCCATAATTAGGCAATAATGCAGGATGTATGTTAATAATTTTATTTGGAAAAGCATCGATGAGATGCTGAGGCACAAGCCATAAAAAACCTGCCAGCACTATAAGATCAATATTTTGATCTAATAATTCCTTACTAAACTCCTCACTTTTAAACTCAGCTCTATTGATTATCTTACATGGTATATTCAAATTTCTAGCTCTCTCAATAGCGTAAGCTTCGGGATTATTACAAATGACATTTGCAATCTCGACTTCAGGATTATTAGCAAAATATTCTGCTATTCTCTGTAGATTAGTTCCTCCTCCTGAAACAAATATCGACAATCTTTTCATATGACAAATAATTTATAATCAATAATTTAAATCATTAACTTTAAAAATAGTAATCTCTTCATGTGGCAATAAATCAAACCAAATGATCCACTCATCAGCCGATTTTGTCTTTCTAATATTAAAAACTTTATTTGTGGTCATCTCTTCAGTACAAATCAATGACAAACCTACTATTGTTTCTTCATTATTATTCTTCAGCATCAGACTTCCATCTTCATTAAGTCTATAGTCCAAGTTCTGAAGTTGTTGCTGATATTTCATATATTCAGCAATAGTCAATGGAAGCATAAGATGTTGCTTTTCAAGATTTTGTATTCTTTGAAAAGATTCATTCATACCTTTCTTTGCCATAATTTTTCCATCAATATCCTCCCAATATCCTCTCTGCGCATTAACCCATGGCGAGTAACAATGTGTAATATATATGGCTCTAAAGTCAACAATTTTATCCAGATTATCCTGAGAAAAGAAATAATTCCAAGCCCAATTACTATTAGGTTCCATAGTGCTCGACGTAAACCATAGAAGTATATCCGGATATTTTCGTAATGTCATAACCTTGGGTAATGGCAAAGCATCTCCAAATCCAGGATATGGTTGAAGTAACTGATTATCAAAAAACCAGTGATTATATATCATCATCTCTT
Source organism: Lentimicrobiaceae bacterium (assembly GCA_015061335.1). GTDB lineage: Bacteria > Bacteroidota > Bacteroidia > Bacteroidales > F082 > Limimorpha. Next base: position 7,878 of record SUWT01000049.1, read on the forward strand.
CGTATGAGCCATTCCATGGGTATCTCACACCATTATCTTTCCACAAATCATAGACATAATATTCTGATAATGAGTCCAATCCATCACACAACATATCCTCTCTGTTATTTATTAAAGAATTGTTAAATCCATGATCAATCCATGATGGTGATGCAAAAAATTCTCGCATAAACGATAATGATTCAAAAAGATTATTTCTGTTTGATGTGTATTGTTCAGGAGTATGAAGGCATATATCAAAACCCTTATCTCTCAATTGTTCAAGAAAATCAAAATACAATGAGTCTGTCATTATGGTAGAATGTAATCCTGGAAAATTTTGATTTATATCAAAATTATTAACCGAATCGGGATTATTATAAAAGACGCTTTTTGTAACAGGAATATCATAATAAACAAAACCTCCAACAGCACTATCGGCATCAGTAATATCTTCACTTCCAAAATATGTTGCTCTATGCGTTCTGATATCTGACCAATCAGCATGTTCCGTAAAGATAATTCCCGATTCATAGCCTTCCATAATTGGCATAATACGCGGCAAATCAGATATTTCTGTCATGGAAACAGTAAAACTTGATGTTAAGACATCTTCTTTCGCGACAAAAGTAGCAGATCTATCTATATAAAAATTTGATGTATCCAATAAAGGATAATGTGCCAAAGGATGATCAAGATAATAGTCAAAATTTATTGAGGCATGTGAATTTCTAGTATCAAGCTGAATAGAAGAAACTTTCTTGGGATGATATATATTTAATTGTTTATCATTATAAACAAGAGAAAAGCCTTCTTTATCTAAATAATAAACATCTTGATAATCAACAGTATCAATCAATGGATTCCTTCTATATATCTTAAAATCATCATCTCTGAATGGCATCAATAAAGATGACTTAATTATGTTCAATGATTGTTTAAATTCTGTATCAAAATTAAAATCTACATTAGGACTATCATTATGGAATTCTATTTTCAGGAATGAAGTATAATAGTCATTTTCTGTTCTGAAATAATAAATATCCTTCTCAGAAAATGATTTCACATTCAGAAATTTCCATTCATCAGATTGACAATCAATAGTATCATTATTATATACAAAAGTATTCACTAATGACAATGGTTTCGTTAAAATTCTAAAGTTATGATCAGACAAGATCAGTCTTTTATCTTTTTTTGAATAAAGAAGATTGAGATGTTCGGTGTCTGAAATACTATTTAAAGATGCAGGATATTGTTGTGTTTCGTAACAACCCATATATGAAGGAAGGTCGAAATATTCCATAGTAAAATTGAAATCATCCACATAGAAATGTTCTTTCTTATGATTCAAAAAGTAACAATTAAGATGTGTATCTTTCAGGAAATCATTAGGGACTTTTATAGAAATGGTTTTGTTATACCATTCATTTTCAGTCACATTCTCATCTGCAAGAGGATATGACTTCCATAAGATGTCTTCTCCATCTTTTTTAATATCGAGAACAAAGACTGCTTTTAATAAAGTATCTGAGCGCAGCATCATATCAAAGGTAATAATCGCATTCTTATTCTCAATGCTGTCATCGACATCATAATTAAAACCAAAGGCATAGAGATTATGAGGCTGACATTCGTAAACAAAATCTCCCGAATAGGCTGAAGTATCAGCTGTAAAGTTATATTTTTTCCAGATAGCACTTACATTTTCATCTTCAAAGTCTATAGAAAAAGATTGAGCATTAATACTAGATTTTGGCATTAACAATAATACAAACGATAAGATCAATATTTTTTTAAACATATCAACCATAAGATAAAAAATTCCCCTTACTTGCAATACAATCTAAAACATTGAATATCAATGCTTCAATTCTACAATCCTCCTTATAGATCGTTATTGGAGCCAATGTTTCAATTCGTTTGTAAATATACTTCAAAAATCGATTATGCGAAAATATTTTTCCAGATAAAATTATTGCATCGATTTCAGCATCAAGACTTACATAATGAGAGGCTATTTCTTTTGAAATTTGATAAGCCATTACATCTAAGATTAATTTTGTTTTTTTATTATCCTTAGAGGACCGCATAATATCATCGACAGAATTTGTTCCCAGATATGTGAAGAAAGTAGCCTTTTGTTTTAATAAATGATATATCTCGTCTTTGGAATAATGTTTAACAAAAAGCATATCATACAATGCTGATGTAGGAACAGAACCTGCTTCACAGAATCCCATGGGACCGAATCCCATATATGCTTGATTTACATCTATTATCTTTGATTTTTTATGAGCCGCTATTGAAACTGATTTGTCACTCACATGACAAAAGATAAGATTCAGATCCTCGTATCTCTTACTTATTGACTTGGCATATTTCCTCGAAAGATATTTATGTATCAGGGCATGAAACAATGATTTCTTTTTTATGGCGGGATGTGGTGAAAACGACGATATTTCAGATCTTTCATCAACCGATGCCGGATCTACTACCAAAGACTTTATCCTCAATGTATTAGCTATAGTGAACGCCAACAGTCCTCCCATATTGATAATATCACATCCACCTATTGCATCAATAAGATCGCTAATCATATTTTTATCAACATGATAAACTCCTGACTCACAAGGCTTTAACAAACCACCTTCAGAAACCACATAATTGATATCCTTTATATTAATATTATCATTTCTAAGTTGATAAATGATTGCATCACGGCGGAAAGGAAGCTGCTCAATTATATTATCGAGCAGAATAAAATCACATTTAGAATGATCTATATCACATTGATATACAATATTATAATCTTCGCTAATCGCAATAGTTGTTGAATTAACATCCGGAAGAATTGATAAGATGACTGTAGGCATATTCTTTTGTTTTTTTAACAATTTAACAACAAAAGAATAAAATTGTTTTTAAGAAAAAAGCCCGTCGAAACGGGCTAGTAAACAAACAATTGATAATCAATCCACATTCTCATGTAGGAAAGAATTCGTTTCTCGCAGTCCATTTTCTTTAGAAGAAGAATAATTAGACAACTCATCATCTTTAGAAGATGTTATATTTATTCCCATTCTCATATATGCCGGTTGATTTTCCATTTCCTCAATATTGGACATGGATTTAAAGTTCATATTCAAAAATGAGAGGCGTTGACGTCGCATTACTTCCTTTTGACTCAATTCATTGCTTTGTTCTGTCTTAGCAGAGACCTGATGTTTCACAACGGTTTGAGTTTCATTATCATAACCATCTTTAATATATGATTTTATACCAATATCATCGTCATCATCATTATTTATGAATGGATTATTATATGTACGTATTGTTGGTGTGGCTGTACTATTATCTCTTGTTGTCGTTGAGTGTTCATTTTTCAACTGTAGATCGATATTATTATCACAATCATCTACATTTTCTTCATTATAAAGATTATGAATTACAGGTTTATTATGTTCCTCTTCAACTTTCTCAATAATTTTTTCAGGTTCTGATTTTAATTCTTCTGCGGGTTTGTTTTTAGGTTTAGTAACCTCTTCGAACATATCGTGAACCATAGTATTTCTTTTAGGTTCATCATCGACGAGCAACTCATCTTTGCCATCGAATCCTGTGGCGATAAGTGTGACGTTCAATCCCTTTCCCATTGACATATCTTCGCCATTACCCCATATCACTTCAGAGCAATTACCAGTAGCGTCTTGTACATATTCTGTAATTTCCATCACCTCATCAAGTGATACCTCATCGTCACCTGATGTGATATATATGAGTATATTTCTTGCGCCTCTGATGTCTGAGTCATCGAGTAAAGGAGAGTGGACGGCCTCTTCCACGGCTTTTTTAGCTCTATCATTGCCTTCAGCATATCCTGAACCCATTATAGCCTTACCGCTATTACGCATAACGGTATTAACATCTTGGAAGTCAACGTTTACATAACCAGTTACAGTAATAATTTCCGCAATACCTTTAGCTGCGGTTTTGAGGACATCATCAGCTTTTTTAAAAGCTTGAGTCAGTTTCATATCACCGTATTCGTCACGGAGTTTATCATTACTTATAACCAGCAGTGTATCTACATGTTTACGAAGTTCCGCGATACCTTCCATAGCTTGTTGCTGGCGGCGTTTGCCTTCACAACTGAAAGGCATTGTCACTATTCCAACTGTAAGTATATCGAGTTCACGAGCTATCGATGCCACTACTGGAGCAGCACCGGTTCCGGTTCCGCCACCCATACCGGCAGTTATAAACAGCATCTTTGTGTCAGAACTCAATATCTCGCGTATCTCTTCTGTAGTCTCCACAGCTGCCTCGCGTCCAACAGCAGGTATATTACCAGCTCCGAGAGCTCTCTTGCCGAGATGTACCTTTTTAGCCACGGGGCTCTTCTCAAGAGCTTGATAATCAGTATTACACAATACAAAATCGACGCCTTGGATACCCTCAGTGAACATGTGTGTCACAGCATTACTACCTCCACCACCTACACCTATTACCTTGATAATATTAGGTCGTTCTTCCTTAGTATCGAATTTGATTAAATCTGTCATGGTGCTTAATATTTTTAGTTTAAATCTTTATCTAAATCTTCTTGCTTAAAGAAACCGGTAAATCTAGTTATGATATTTTTTAACACAAATCTACTTTCAGTGTCTTTTTCTTCTGCTCTGTCTTCTTTCACCTCTTTTTGAACAGGTATTTCAACACGTTTCCCTTTATTAAGAGATTGAGGGTTCTCACCTTTCTTCTTATCTATCTCATATTTTGCTATGCCTTCCATTACTAGACCGATACCAGTAGAATACATTGGGCTAGCCAATTCTTCTGATGTCTCATTTGAAAGGTACTCATTAGGATAACCCAGACGAACCTCAAGACCGGTTTTAAACTCTGCGAGTTGACGAATATGTTTCATCATGGCACCTCCACCTGTCAAAACTATACCGGCAATAAGCTTATGTTGTGAGTTAACTTTCTGTATCTCATGATTTACAAGGTCGAAGATTTCTTCAAGACGTGCTTGTATAATAGAGGCAAGATTTTTAAAGGATATCTCCTTAGGCTCACGACCGCGGATTCCTGGAATAGAGACGACCTCATCATCGCGGTTTTCGCTTGCCACGGCAGAACCGAACTTAACCTTAATTTCTTCAGCATGTTTCTTTATAATAGAACATCCCTGACGTATATCTTCTGTTATGACATTACCTCCAAAAGGAATGACTGCAGTATGATAAATAATAGAGTCGTAGAACACCGCAATATCTGTTGTACCACCTCCAATGTCAACTATGGCAACGCCAGCTTCTTTTTCATCGTCACCAAGCACCGCTGCAGCTGATGCTATAGGTTCTAGAATCATGTTTTCCATGACAAGACCAGCTCTCTCAATACATTTTACAATATTCTTAGCAGCAGATGTCTGTCCTATAATAACGTGATAATTAGCCTCCAACTTACTACCTAACATACCTTTAGGTTGACGAATACCGGGCTCATCATCAACAATATATTCTTGTGGAATAACATCAATAATCTCTTCTCCTGGCGTCATACAGATCTTATACATATCCTGCTTCAACTTGTCAATTTCATGATCTGTAATCTCAACATCAGCATTCTCTCTAATCAATACGCCTCTGTGTTGAAGGCTCTTGATATGATGACCAGCAATACCGACATTAACGCTTTTTATCTCTACATTAGACTGCTCTGATGCCATGGAAACAGCACGCTTAATAGCATCAACAGTCTCTTCTATATTAAAGACCATTCCTCTCTTGACACCCGTTGACTCCGTCTTCGCATAACCACGGATCTCAATCTTACCATTAGGCATCTTTTCACCGACAATACACGCTATCTTTGTCGTGCCTATGTCTAAACCTACTATATATACAGGATCACTCATCTTAATTTATGTTTGGTACAAACAACCTGATTGTTAAAATTTATATTAATTTCTTTAAAATTGTCGAGCTCAGGATTACCCTGCATTTTCAAGAAGAATTGCTCCATCTTGACCAACTTATCGTCAATATTATTATCATCGCCAAAGATAACAATAATATCTGTGTTATTCATAAAAAATTTAAAATTTTTATTCTTATCAAAATAGACCTGCTTTACACACGATCTCGAAAAATCATTATTCAGGACAGCCTTCATCACTTCAAAAATTACAGGTAAATCTGTATTCAAATATACCTCATCAGATATATTTTCATATTTGTCTGACGGAAAATCCAAAAAGCCATTTCCTATAAGTAATCGTGGCACATATTGATTATCAACAGGAAAAATATCACCATCCTCATCAATATAGACAGATTTATTTTTATCGTTATATATTCGCACAATAGGCTCACATTCAACAAGTTGAACATTCAGAACCGAATTAAGGTCAATAAGCGTTCTTACATCTGTAACCCATGGATTTGTCCATAAAACCTTATTGATAGAATCAACAGGAATACTTATTATATGCTTATTATTTGTTGTATCACAAATATCAACAACAATATTATATATCTCTTCATAGTTGATAAAACCATCATCAACATTTCTGGTAATGGAAATATTAACACCTTTCAAGCTGTCATTAAAATAGTTATGTAATAGAAAGCCGGCTCCTGTCAACAATCCAAGTAAAATTATAACAAACAATGATATTCCTAACGCTTTTTTCATGATCTCAATAATAACTCTATTTGTGGAACAAATCTATCAATATCACCTGCACCCATCGTTACAATCAACTCATTATCACCTGATTGAATAATATCTAACAATTCATCCTTTTGACAGACTCTTTTTTCTTTACATGTAATTTTTTCCAAAAGGACAGACGATGTAACACCCGGTATCGATTTCTCTCGCGCAGGATAAATCTCCAAAAGCAACAACTTATCAGCCAACGACAACACCTCTGCAAATTCATTCATAAAATCACGTGTTCTTGTAAAAAGATGAGGTTGGAAAATAAGTGTAAGACGCTTTTGAGGAAACACTTTACGAATGGCTGCCAAGCTAGCCTTGATCTCCTCCGGATGATGTGCGTAATCATCAATATAACACACATTCTCATCCTTATATCTTATATCAAACCTTCTTTGCACACCTAAGAAAGAAGCAAGACCTTCTTTAATTAAGTCCACATCTATGTTAAGGAAAATACAAGTAGCCACCGCCGACAACGCATTCATAACATTATGATTACCGAACAGTTGCATTTTAAACTCACCATAATCAATACCATCTTTGGTGATAATGTTAAAATATGTCATCTCATCCTTAACAATAACATCTGATGCCATAATATCCGAATTTTCGAATCCATAACTCATTTTTCTCTTATCTGACATGATATTAAGAGATGAATTATACACCAGCAAACCGTCTTCTGATGTCTTTTCCACAAATTGTTCGAAGGCTTGCATCAACTGTTCTTGATCAGAATAGATATCCAAATGATCTGCATCAATAGAGGTAATTATGCTCACATAAGGTGAGAGCTGAAGAAACGAACGGTCGAATTCATCAGCTTCCATAACCACGAATTCGTCTTCTTCATCACCAATTAACACATTACTATTTATATTCTTTGCTATCCCCCCAACAAAAGCGGATATTTTTTTCTTGGCGTAATTAAGAATATGCGTTATCAATGCTGTTACGGTAGTCTTTCCATGACTTCCTGCAACTGCGACAGATTTTGTATGACGAGAAATTTCTCCCAATACTTCGGCTCTTTTAATTATCTTTATATTGTTGTTTTTAAAATAATTAAGTTCATGAGAATCAGAAGGTATTGCTGGTGTCATGATTACCAGATCTATGTTACTATCGATAAGATCCGGATTATCCTCATAATGAATTTTAATACCTTCACTCTCCAGCTTCTGTGTCAAAGGAGAAGGAGTTTTGTCATAACCAGAGACAAGATATTTTTTACTATGGAAATAACGTGCCAGAGCACTCATTCCAATACCACCTATTCCCAAGAAATAAATACTTTGTTCTTTCATCTTGCCCTTATTTATAACTTATTGATTTTTTATACTTTTCAAAACATTCTCAATCTGATCAACAATATCTTCTGCTGCATTAGGCTTAGCAAATTTAGCAATATTTCTTTTCATCTCAGATTGTTTTTCATCATTATTTAACAATTCGAAGACAACAGGAAGCAACTCTTTTTCTGTTTCAGAGTTTTTTACCAGTATGGCTGCATTATCATCCACCAATCTCTGTGCATTTTTTGTTTGATGATCTTCTGCTGCTGTTGGAAGAGGCACGAAAACGACTGCTTTGGAAAGTAGTGAAAGCTCAGAAATCGAGATTGCTCCAGCTCTTGAGATTACCACATCAGCTGCCGCATAAGCCAACTCCATCCTATCGATAAATACAGTACACTTGACTCTGTTAGAGAGTCCTGCCTCCTGAATTTCATTGACAGCTTTGTCATAATAATGACTACCTGTTTGCCAAATCATCTGATAGTCATTATTTTTAAACAAGTTAAGCTGTGCTGATATGCCCTTATTGATACCCAAAGCACCTTGACTGCCGCCCACCAACAATATTGTTTTTTTATTTGGATCCAGATTAAAGAATCTCAAGCCTTCCTCTTTTTTATCATCAAGAGGTAATATATTATTTCTCAATGGATTACCAGTCAATACTATTCTATCTTCAGGAAACCATTTATCCATGCCATCGTATGCCACGCATATTCTCTCAGCCTTCTTTCCAACTATTTTATTTGTTACGCCAGGATACGAATTCTGTTCTTGTATTATGATCGGTATATTCATAGAGGCAGCTGATTTAAGTGTTGGACCACTTGCGAATCCTCCGACTCCTATCACGACATCAGGTTTAAATCGCTTTAAGATCCTGCGAGCCTTTATCATACTACTTATCAATTTAAAGGGAAAACTAAGATTATCGATAGATAATTCTCTTTTAAAACCG